>NZ_JAGHZH010000053.1:0-73288 GCF_017746885.1 Roseofilum sp. SBFL
AAGGGAATGATTTTAAGATTCGAGTCAGGAAGACACGGAGAAACGGGGACACGGGGACACGGAGAATGAGATGACTCTATGAAATTTAGGGCGCTCTGAGGGTCTATGGATGCACAATCATGAAAATCATTCACTTGTCAGGATGGGGAGATGGGGAGATGGGGAAATTGGGGGGTTTAGGGAGGCGACTGTTGGGTGTCCTAATTGGTGGTTTAACCCGCCCCTACGGGGGTTGGGGGGGAATTTTTCATTTGAGGAGGCGATCGCCCCAGGATGAGGTTGTAGGGGCGGGCTTTACCCAGACTTAGCCCGAACGCCCGGTGGGGGAGGGCGGGTTTAGGGAGGCGATCGTTAGGTATCCTAATTGGTGGTATAACCCGCCCCTACGGGGGTTGGGGGGGAATTTTTCATTTGAGGAGGCGATCGCCCCAGGATGAGGTTGTAGGGGCGGGTTTTACCCAGATTTGGGAGACTCACCATCAATTGAGGTAAACCCGCCCAATCGCCTGGTGGGGGAGGGCGGGTTTAGGGAGGCGATCGTTGGGTGTCCTAATTGGTGGTTTAACCCGCCCCTACGGGGGTTGGGGGGGAATTTTTCATTTGAGGAGGCGATCGTTGGGTGTCGTAATGGGTGGGTGAACCCGCCCCTACCGGGGTTTGGGGTAATTGTTAATTATTCCTTAATTTCGATGCCTGCGGCTCGAAGTTGGGCGGCTAGGCGATCGGCTCGTTGCCGTTCGGCTTCGGCTCGCTGCTCTCCAGCATCAGCTCGTTGTCGTTCGGCTTCGGCTCGCTGCTCTCCAGCATCAGCTCGTTGTCGTTCGGCTTCGGCTCGTTGCTCTGCTTGCTCCGTTTTCTCTGTACTCCAGGGGATAAGATTTCCTTGGTCATCCCACCAGCGCAACCAGTACGTCTCTAGCGTTTCGCGACACCCTTGCCACACTCCTAGATATAAATCCATTTCCGGTATCCAAAATCGTCCCTCTGAATTGGGAGAGGCGAGAGCATAGCGCTGCTGGTTGCCTAAACGACGGAGTTCTAATTCTCCGGTTTTGGGGTCAAAAATACCATAGTTGGGAACGCACAAGATTTGCTCGTAATAGAAATATTTGCCTGGGGGATAGGTGGATTTTGTGGAATATTCGCCCCCTTCGGTCTCCGATAAGAATTCTAGGACAATGACTGGTGGATCTCCTTGTAGGTTTGGGGTATAGCTACGACTGACTTCTTGACGGTCTACTCGGATCTGGGGAATATAGGCCCAATCGGGGGCTTTAACCACCATTTTGCCATTGACGGTGGCGCAGATGCCGTAGTTGGTGGGAGTGAGGGAATTTTCAGATAATTTTCCGGCTTGGTTTAAGCTTTCGGTTAAGGCCGCAGCTAGGGCAGGTTGATAAATATTGTCCACAGGATCGTCGGGCAGTTGGAAGTCGTCTGGTAATTTTTCCCAAGTAATTTTGTAGGCGGAGGAAGTGGCTAACATAATTGCGGATACCGGGAAGGGTCATTGATTATTTTATCAGGTGCGCCATGGGGCGATGTGGGTCAATTTTTCATTGTTCATTGAACCGGCGATCGCCCATTCCCTCTTGCCTTTTACCTCCCCCTTACCTAATTTCTGATTAAATTTGGACAACTGCTTGACAAACGGCACAAACCTTGGTCTGATAAGGCCGGGCTAATAGGAAGCATAAATAGCCCTCAATTCGAGAAATATCGAGAGATATATCAAAAGTTGTTATTTAAGGTACAAAATTGTGAGCCAAACGATTCAAGTCACAACTACGAATGACCCAAGCAGTTTTGATGCGATCAAGGAAGCCCACAAGCTTTCTGGAGAAACAGAAGACCTCAAAGAGTATTATGACCAATGGTGTAGGAACTATGACCGTGATGTACAAAACGAAGAATATTGTGGCCCAGAATACATTGCTGCCTATTTTGACTTATTGCCTAAAAAATTGGGCAAATTCCTAAATTTGCGCGATCCAGAAATTCAAATCCTAGATTCGGGTTGTGGTACAGGATTAGTGGGTATAGCCCTACATCGGAGAGGCTATAAAAATATCGATGGATTTGACCTCTCCCCGGGTATGGTTGAAGCAGCCGGCAAAACCGATTCCTATCGGAAATTGGAGGGGGGAACAGCCTGTGATTTAACCCAACGCATCAAGTATTATGCGGATAATCAGTATGATGCTTCGATCAGTTGCGGGGTATTTACTCTTGGCCATGTGCCGCCCACTGCTGTAGAAGAGATGATCCGGTTTACTAAGCCGGGTGGTTTAGTCGTGGTGAGTACCCGGAAAAGCTACTACAATAGCACGAATTTTCAGGAAATGTGCGATCGCCTGCAAGCTGAAAAGAAAGTGAAGCTCGTTAGCTCCATCATCGACGGTCCCTATATTGCCGAAGAAGGCGCTCATTACTGGGCGTTTGAGGTTCTTTAGATAGCCCCTCACCCTGCTCCTTTACTAGAAGCCAAATTGCTCTAAGCAACTTGTTAACCTAGCGTGGAGCAGGGCTTCATGCAAAAATAGAAAAGGAAATCAAGAACTATGACAGAGTTAATGAACGCCGTTGTTCTGAATGGATATGGTGGCCCAGAACAATTAGTTTATACTCAAGTTCCTAAACCGACCCCCCAGAAAGGAGAAATATTAATCAAAGTAGGAGCTTGTTCCATCAACAATGCAGATATCAATACCCGTACAGGTTGGTATGCAGCAGATGTAGGGTTTCAAGAGATTCTGCAAGATACCAAGACTAACGAGGGAGGAAAAGCAACCTGGAATCAGCTAGGAGTTGAATTTCCACGTATTCAGGGAGCTGATATCGTCGGAAAAGTGGTCGGAATGGGTGAAGGTGTCACGCCAGATATCCTTAATCAACGGGTGATTGTATATCCTTGGATTCGTACTGCTCAATTCGCAGCATATCAGTATGTGGGTAGCGAACTTGATGGGGGATTTGCTGAATATGCTGTAGTTCCTGCGACTAATGCTTACCCCATCCATTCAAACTTATCGGATACTCAGTTGGCAACCGTGCCCTGTGCATATTCTACAGCAGAAAATATGTTAACCAAGGCGAGAGTATCAGCGAGAGATACGGTCCTGATTACAGGAGCTTCCGGTGGTGTGGGGAGTGCAGCAATACAGTTATGCAAAATTAGAGGAGCAGTTGTTATTGCAATTGTGGGAGCAAACAAAGAGCATTTAGCTAAGGAGTTGGGTGCTGATTATGCTTATTGCCGAGATGAACAACTCGCTTCTCATGTTGGGAAACATGAAATCACAGTAGTTGCGGATGTAGTGGGCGGAAAATACTTTAGTCTGATTTTCAAAAGCCTTGTGGTGGGCGGAAGGTATGTGACTTCTGGGGCAATTGCAGGCCCGCTGGTTGAGTTGGATTTGCGAGATCTGATTTACAAAGATGTAGAGATGCATGGAGGTAACCGTTATGAACCCCAAGTGTTTCAGAACTTGCTCAGATATATCGAGCGAGGTCTATTGAAACCTCCAGTCGCTAAGAGCTTCCCCTTAAGTCAAATGCAAGAAGCTCAGAAATTTTTTCAAAGCAAAAGCTTTTTTGGGAAAGTAGTGATTACGCCTGAAAATAATTCTTAAGCAATAGAAAAGAACCAGAAGAATGAGTAAGCAAAAAATTGCCTATATTGGTACAGGCGCGATGGGCAAACAGATGATCTATCAACTGCTCAAAGAGGGCTATCACGTTCAGGTTTATGATAAATACAAAGAAGCGGCTGAACCCGTGATAGCCAAAGGAGCGATTTGGAAAAATAGTCCGAAAGAAGCGGCTCAGGGGGCAGATTTAGTGATTACCAATTTACCCCTCCCCCATCATGTTTTAGAGAACATGTTAGGGCAAAATGGAGCCGTAGAAGGTATGAGACCGGGGACAACGTGGATGGACTTCTCTACAACGGACTACCACAATACCCAACATATTGCCCAAGAAGCGGCTAAAAAAGGACTGTTCAGCTTGGAGTCGCCGGTTAGTAATTTATCGCATATGGGGGTTGACTTTTGTAACGTCAGCTTCTATGTGAGCGGCGATCGCCAAGGCTACGACATGAGTAAAGCATCCCTCGACTCCATGGGGCAAATTTCCTTCTTTGTCAGCAATACCATCGGCGAAGCGCAAACCGTCAAACTATTAACGAACCTGCTCTTTTACACCGGCATGGTTACCGTGGGCGAAGTACTGATGATTGGTCAGATCTATGGCATTCCCCTGCTGTGGATGTGGGATTTAATCCGATCTTCCCAAGGCAGTAGCTTCGTAGCAGAGCAAGTTACCCCCTTTATTTTTGACGGTAGTTACGACTATTCCTGCTCCTTAGAAATCACCGTTAAAGATACGGACTTAACAGTAAACTTAGCTGATGAGCTGAATGTACCCCTCCCCATCGGTCGCATCGTGGAAGAGAGATATCGAGAAGCCGGGCAAAAATATGATGCCCATGATAATCATGTCAAAGTTACTAAACTGATTGAAGAAGACAATGGCGTTAACCTGAGAGTGCCACGATTTACGGCATCCTCTCCCTACGGTTTGAATCGCACCTATGTCCATTCTGAGGAAAAAATCAGCGATATATTTGGTCGCATCAAACCCCGTCCCTACGAACTCCAGTATCCGGCACCCGAACCCTTAGACGATCCAATTTTAATGGATATGGCGCGATCGCTAACGGATTTTATGGCCTATATCAACTACTTAATCTTGGGCGAAGCCAACCACCTGGGCAAAAACATGGGATTAAGCGACGAATTAATCGTAGATGTCATTCGCTGGAGTTGTGGCACGAGTTGGGTGTTTGATAACATCACCTCCTATCAACCCGATCCAGAAATTGTCAACAAAATCAAATCCTTTGATTTCAGTCGTCGAGTCAAGCTTCCAGTGTTAACCAAAATCCTCAACCATCTAAGCTAATCCCGACTTTTCGATTCAACTAAACCCCAAAACCCCATGAAAATCACTCGAATTACCGTCTATCAAGTCACCTTACCTCTAGAGCATCCGTACCGACTTTCTGGAGGACGCTTATACTTTGACAAACTCGATTCCACCATCATAGCCATAGATACGGATGTAGGTATCCGGGGTTGGGGGGAAGGCTGCCCTTGGGGTTCCACCTATTTACCCGCATTTCCGAGAGGAATTCGGGCGGGAATTGAGGAACTTGCCCCCCAACTGCTCGGACTCGATCCCCGTCGTATTGATGTGGTTTATCGGACGATGGATATGGCTCTACCCGGTCATCCTTACATCAAATCAGCTTTAGATATGGCCTGTTGGGATATCCTGGGTAAATTCACAGAATCTCCTCTGTGCGAGCTGTTTGGCGGTCGCATTGACCAAGAAATTATGATTCAGAATTCTGTACCAACAGATACCCCAGAGGCCATGATTGAATCGATTAAACGAGGTCAAGCCAAGGGAGAAACCATCCATACCTGTAAAATTGGTGCAGATGTGGCCTTAGATATTGAGCGGATTAAAGCCATTGGTGCGTATTTACCTCCGAATGAAAGTGCCACCTTTGACGTAAATCGGGCTTGGTTAGTGGATGACGCGATGCGGGTGATGAACGCCGTTAAAGAGCCGATTCTTTATTTTGAACAGCCTTGTGAAACTTATGAAGAGTGCTTGCAACTGCGGAGGCTGACGAATCATGCGATTATCTTAGATGAATGCATTCAAGCCTATGGTCATATTGTTCGCGCTCAAGCAGATAATGCTTGTGAGGCGATCGGGTTGAAGATTGGTCGTGTGGGTGGATTAACCAAGGCCAAGCGCATCCGGGATTTCTGTGTAGAAACGGGCATTCGCATGAATATTGAAGTCACTGGGGGCAGTGTCATTGGAGATGCTGGATCGGTGCATTTAGCCCAGTCTACGCCACCCACCCACTTACGAGCCACTTGGTTATGCCATGAGATGTTAACAGTGGATACTGCAACCGGTGGCCCGCGCAATCGAGGGGGTAAAACGGTTGCCCCAGATGCTCCAGGATTAGGTGTAGAGCCGATCGTGGATGTTTTGGGTGAGGCGATCGCTGTTTATCAATAGACCGGACCACTATTGCCCAAACAAAATCTTTTACAGATAGACCAATTCTCAAAAACTCACAAAAGTAAGTTTTTGAGAAACGTGTTGACTATGATCGCGAAGTTCAATCTTTAAATACTACAGAATAGTATATGAGCTGAATTAGAGAATATGAGCAAAATACTAGCTTTATGGTCTACTTTTCGGGCAACATCTACTGCCTTTGAGTGTATGATGCGAGAACGAGGAGATTTTGTGGTTTTTCACGAACCCTTTGGGCTTTCATTTTACAATAGCGAAGAACGGCGCAATACTAATCGTTATCCAGATGCTGACATCAAAGCTGAGAATAACTATGAAGCCACAAGACAAAGGTTGCTCGAACTTGCCAAAAAGCAGCCGGTCTTTATCAAAGATATGCCCTGCTACATCAGCCACTTAATACAGCCTGAATTTGTGGCTCAGTTTGAGAATAGTTTTCTGGTAAGAGACCCAGCTAAAATGCTCCTTTCTTTGCACTATCGATGGCCGGATTTTACTCTAGAAGAAACGGGTTACGAACCTCTGTATCGTTACTTTATGATGGCTCAAGACATTAGCGGTAAAACACCCATATTAATCGACTCTGACGATTTGCTGAACGATCCAAACTCAACCGTTAAAGCGTATTGCGATGCAGTAGGCATCCCTTTTATTCCAAAAGCCTTAAGTTGGGAACCCAAATCTCGACCAGAAATTAACCATTGGCAAAGCGGGCTGTGGCATAGTTCTCTTAATGCTAGCAATGGGTTGAGAAATCAAACGCAGAAAGGAATTAGCTATGGAACGGTGGAGGATAACGATCGCTTAAAGCAAGCCTACGAGTATTGTTTACCTTATTACCAAAAACTTTACGAACATCGGCTGCGGATTAAATAGCGGCTGTTAACCCTCAAACAAACGATAGTGAATAGAATCCATTAGCGATCGCCATCCTGAATACTAAATTTTCCCACAAAAAGGAGATGTTATGAGCCAAGGTGCTTTGTCTGCTCTACAAGTTATCGATTTGACCCAATATATAGCGGGTCCATATTGTACAAAACTCCTGGCTGGGTTTGGTGCTGAGGTTATAAAAGTCGAACCTCTTAGTGGCGATCCTGTTCGATATATAGGACCATTTGTAGGCAACCAACCAGGAATCGAACGGAGCATTCCGTTTCATTGGCTCAATTCGGCGAAAAAAAGTGTAACTCTTGATCTGGAAACACCAGAAGGAATTGAAGTCCTCAAACAACTGATTGCAGGGGCAGATGTTTTAGTCGAGAATTTTGCTCCCACGGTTATGTCTGAGCTAGGGTTAAGCTACGAGCGGATTCGAGAGATTAATCCTGCTATTGTGATGACATCTCTTTCTAATTTTGGTCAGGATGGACCGTATCGGGATTATCGGGCCAATGAAGCAATTTTATACGCCATGAGTGGCTGCATGGAGTCAACGGGGGATACAGATAAGCCTCCTCTGGCTGCTGGGCCAGCGGTTAGTCAGTACACGGCTAGTATGTATGCCTACTTCGGCACTCTAGCGGCAGTTTTTCAACGTGGAGATGGTGGTGTTGGTCAACATCTCGATGTCTCTATTCAGGAAAGTGCAATTGAGAACGTCCAGATGAGAGCACTTGCCTATCTTCATACGGGGAAGCGCAAACCACGCAATAGCAGTAACCGAGACTGGGCACCTTGGCAGTGTTATCCTTGTCGCAATGGTTATGCTGCCGTGCTGGGAGGTCCCCATCGTCATTGGCGAAAGGGAGCCTCTTTATTTGAAGAACCACGGCTTTTAGAAGAGCGGTTTCTCCATGTACTCGATCGCGCGAAGGCTCATGACGAAGTAGAATCTCTGATACAACCTTGGCTGATGCGTCATGACAAAGAGGAAATCTTTGAACTGGGGCTAGCTAGGGGATTTGCCTTTGGTTACTTGGCGACGATGGCAGAAGCGTTTGAGTTTAAACAGCACCAAGAGCGGGAGTTTTTCCGAGAAACTGAATCCCACCCAGAAGTAGGACGCTTCAAATCCTGCCAAGCTCCTTTCCGCTTGTCGAACAGTTCCTGGTATATGGGGCGATCGCCATTGCTCGGAGAGCATAATCAAGTCATCCAGGCTCAAGAGGAGCAATCTTCCTCGACTGAGAGGAATCAGGTAAAAGAGAACGGCCAGTCCTTACCAAACCCAAAGAAAAATCCCCCTTTGTCGGGAATTCGAGTCCTGGAGATTTCCCGGGAATGGGCAGGCCCCCATGCCGGAAGAATCCTCGCTGATTTTGGTGCTGAAGTCATCCGAATTGATTATCCCTGTCGGATGGAAACGACAAGGGGAGCTTCAACAAAGAATAAAGCCTATAATCAGCAGTTGGGTTTTCATCACCTCAATCGTAATAAAAAATGCCTGGCGGTGGATCTTAAGGATTCGGTGGATCGAGAAATATTGAAAGACCTGATCCGTCAAACAGACATCGTTCTAGAAAATGCCAGACCGGGCGTACTTAAAAAGCTAGGCTTTTCTTATGAAGACCTTAAGGCGATTAAACCAAACATCATTTTGGTTTCGATGTCTGCTTATGGACAAACAGGAACTTATGCACCTTATCCCGGTTACGGTGCTTCTATTGAACCACTCAGTGGTGTAAATTGCCTAACCGCTTATAGTCCATATGCAGATGCAAAGCGGATTCGGGAAACTGACATGATTAATGGTGTTATGGGTGCTTGTGCTGCCCTGACTGCCTTATCCAATCTTCAAAGAACAGGGGATGGAGATTGGGCAGATCTCTCCCAGTTAGAAGGATTGACACACGCTATTGGAGGAGAACATTTCTTGGAATATGCGGTCAATGGGGAGACGACCTTACCCATAGGGAATCGTCATCCTGCTTATGCTCCCCACGGGTGTTATCGTTGTCGAGAGGAAGACCAATGGGTGGCGATCGCGATCGGCTCTGATGCGGAATGGAGGACTTTTTGCGAGATTCTCGGACAGCCAGAATTGATCGAAGATCCACGCTTTGCAACAAGTAGCGATCGCCAAGACAATCACGACGCACTCGACAGGTTGATAGAAGCATGGACTTGTGAAAAAACACACTATGAAGTCATGCACTTACTCCAAAAGCAGGGATTGATGGCAGGAGCCGTTTTAAACATGGCGGAACTCTGTCAAGATCCTCATCTCTGGGAAAGAAACTATTTTCAGAAACCAAGTACGGGTTCGGATGCATTTTTTCCTGGCTTTCCATTACGGATGTCTGTCACTAGCCCAGTTTTTGAACGAATTGGTGCAGACTTAGGAGAACACGATCGCGAAATCATTTGCCATCTTTTGGGTCGTCCTGAAGAGCAAGTCAAATCCTGGCAGGAAGAGGAACTGGGTACTGATTACGATCCATAGTAATATTGGCGACTACTATAGATAAACGGTAATATAGGCAAAAGACAATAGACAATAGTCATAAAGAATAGATAATTAGTGATGACTAAATTACTATTAATATTCTACCCACTGAATACACAAGGTTGGGGTACGGATGAAAGGATGGTTATGGCCGACACTGGGAGCAATTCTCTGTTGGGGGGGTTGGGCGTTTTTGCCCAAATTATCCAACCAATATATCGGTGCCAAAAGTGCGATCGCCTATCAGGGACTAGGGGGAGCGATATTGGCGACTCTAATCTTTGCTAATCTGGGCGATCGCCTAGAAACCCATCCCCAAGGTGCAATTTTAGCCATTATTGCCGGAATGCTCAACTTTTTGGGAGTGCTGTTCTACATCCAAGCCGTATCTAAAGGCTCCGTGTCTGTTGTCGCTCCCCTCTCTGCTCTGTATCCTCTAGTGGTCATTATCCTAGCAGTCGCGATCTTACAAGAAACCATGACCCTCAAACAGGCGATCGCGATGGGTTTTGCCCTGATCGCGATCGCCTTATTCGCGACTTGAACGGAGACTCATGAAAAAAATACTCGCGTTATGGGCGCTCCCGCGATCCACTTCAACAGCTTTTGAACGAATGATGCAACAGAGGGGGGACTTTCTGGTGCTGGATGAACCCTTTGGTTTGTATTTCCACTATAGCGAGGAAAGAAAGAGCGATCGCGATCCAGAAGTAGCGATGAATTCAGCTTATAACTTCCAACCGTTACTTCAGCACTTAACCTGGGAGAAGGAAATACCACCCGAAATCCATCAATGGGAAGGAAGTTGGCATAGTGAGGTACAATCGAGTCGAGGGTTTGAAAAATACAAAAAAAAGACTCTGTGAGAATTGAAGACAATGAACACTTACAAAAAGCCTATGAGTTTTGCTTGCCTTACTATCAAAAACTGTACGAATATCGACTCATAATTGAATAAAAGATAGTGTTTTTAATTGTCCCTGGGTACAAAGAAAGGACGACGATCAATGGATACCTTACCGATAATCTCATTAGAAAAGCTCAAAGACCTCAGTTCTCCATCTGGAAATCAAGAACACAAACGACTGTATAAAACTTGCTTAGAGCATGGATTCTTTTATCTTAAAGATCATGGCATCTCCCCCGAATTAGTGCAGAAAACTATAGAAGCTTCTCGTCACTTTTTCCAATTGCCTGAAGAAATCAAACAAGCTTACAGTCAAAACAAACAAACCGTTTATCCTCAGACCTGTAGAGGCTACAGTCCTCTGTATGGTGAAACTTTACATGAAGATATTGGTCCCGATCCCAAAGCACTGTTCGATTTGGGTATAGAACGCCCCTCTTCCGATCAACCCTTTACTGGGACAACCCTGATTCCTGATGATACTATTTCCCCCGGTTTTGCCTCTTACCATTATCAGCTTCAAGGGGAAATCATGACCAAAATTGTTCCCCACCTGTTGCACGGATTGGCAGTTGCTTTAGGGAAAGAATCGAATTACTTTGACTCCTATTTTGATGAACCGATTTTAATTCACCGCACCATTTATTATCCTCCTGAAGGTGGTATCGCTGGCAAACATACTGATAATGGTATTTTCACGATCTTAATCCAGGAATATTTCCCCAATCCTTCCTTGCGCGTCTACACTAAAAATGCTTGGATTGATGCCGTCTGTTTAGATGATGCTTTTGTCGTTAATCTAGGTGATATGTTGCAACTGTGGACTAATGGTTTATTTGTCAGTACGCCCCATGAAGTAATGCATAAACTGGAGCAAAGTCGGATTTCGATTCCCTTTTTTGTTTATCCCAATGTAAATGCCGTTTTTCAGCCCATTGGAAGTGATGAAACGATTAATCCGACTGAGGTAATGTTAAATAACTTTAATGCCATTTGGGTCGAAAAAACTGGAGGGGGTCGTGCTAAAGAGTTGAAATAAATTTATCCTATAGAGTACGTTCATAACGATCCTACAATAAAATAATCCGCTGTATGATGAGCAAGTTTCTTTATGCAGGATATTCAGACGGTGAAGGTACTGTTCTTCGAGAAAAGTTTGGTCGAGCTAATATTTATCAGCAAAATGCTCGATCAATTTTAACTCAGGCTAGTGGATATATCGGCACTTATGACTTTACCCTCAATCCCTATCGTGGATGTCAATATGGTTGCAGCTATTGTTATGCAGCAGCCTTTAGTCCTAATCAAAAAATGCGTCAAGATTGGGGAAACTGGGCGATTGTTAAGAAAAATAGCGTGGAACTTTTAGAGCAAGACTTGAGAAGATGGTATAAAACCAATCTCGATCGCGCACCCACTATTTATATGAGCAGTGTGACCGATCCCTATCAACCGATAGAATCAAAACAACAGCTAACGCGACAATTATTAGCTGTAATGGTTCGATATCAGCCCACGTTAGTGATTCAAACACGCAGCCCGATGATTGTTCGGGACATGGATCTCTTGCAACAGTTTAAGCGATTGCGAATCAATATGAGTATTCCTACTGGTAGCGAGCAAGTTAGGAAAGATTTTGAACCCAAATCTCCCAGTATTCCCGCAAGACTGAAGGCGATCGCTAAACTGCGCTATGGTATTCCTTATCAATCCGGTCATGAAATTAAGTTTTCGGTAACTATTACGCCTTTATTGCCCATTTTTGCCCAGCATATTCCTTCTTTTATCCAGAAACTAGCTTTGGTCGATCGCGTCGTGATTCAAGCCTTCCACCAAAATAGTCGGAAATCTCTCGTTGCTAGTACCCGCGAACAGGCGATCGCGCTCAAAGACAAGTACGATTGGTGGTATCGTTCAGAACAAGAGCATTATTCGCAATTTCAACAGCAACTAATTGCTACATTACAGGAGTATAATGTAGAGGTCAGAGAAGGAAAAGACGGATTTACTTATGATTAAGTGGATGCGGATTATAATTAAGTGGATGCAGAGATGGTCGCGATCGTGCCAGTTTCGCCATGCACTCGAACAAGGGAATTTCCGGCAGGCAGATAAATGGTTACAAGAGATACAGCGTTCCGGTGAAAAACTGTCCGGCTTAGAAAAAATGTATCGCGATCGGCAACACACTCAGTAATTATGCCAAGAGCAAAAGCAAGAAATCTCAACATTAAAACGAAAATTATCAGAATTTCAATCTTCTCGACCGTTAGATATTCAAGAATTTGCTAATTTATTTGAGCCACAACACTTAACGCCCAATGCCCAGTTTATTGAATATGTCACCCAAAGCTTTAAGATTACTGAATTAGATCCAAATTTGTGGCAATGTACAGGAATTGAAGCCCAAACTTTTAATGATTTTGAAGCTTCCCTAGCTGAGTTCTTAAAACAAGAGTACACTCGGCTAGAAAACAGACCAAATTTTGAGCAGTTACTCACCGAATCAATCCATGACTTAAATAAACTTAAATTGGGCAAAGATCCACAATACAACTTTCAGCTCAGTGCCCATGTCTATTTAACTCGATACTTCTTAGAAAATGTTTATTCTGCCTATTTAATCTGGTTTTTGATTTATCAACTCGGCTTACTACCGAATGATATCAATATTCTAGATATCGCCGCTGGTCCAGGAACCATTATTTATGGATTAGCCTTATTACTACAAAGTAGTAATGGATTTTTCCCGACTCCTCCAATGCATATTTCGTACTATTCTTGGGAGCAGCAGAAAGACCTACAATATCGGGGCTTGCAATTCTGGAGAAAATATATGGCAAACAAGAACTTGAATACCTATTTTCGCTTTGACACCTCTAGTTTTTTCGACTACGCTCACCAAACGGCTAAAATTCCAAAACATTTTTTTGACTTCATTACCATTTCCCATTGCTTTTTTTCCGATCCTCACTTGCGAAATAATTCTGAAAAGACCTACCCTAAAATATTCCACAATGCTCTTAAACCTCAAGGATATGTTATCCTCACGATTCAAGATAAAAAACTATGGAAATCTTATGACTTAACAGATCCCAGCGATCGCCTGCAAGAGTTGGCTGCGATCGATCAATTTTTAGATACTCTAGGTTTAAGGTTAGTTCAATATAAATATCTGTCTGTAACCGATCGTAAAACGGTTATGTCTGGCACTGATTTTTATAAATTTGCCAGAGATAACCTCTCGCCACAGCAACAAATGACTCCTTTACTGCGCCAGTATTTAGGACTACATTTTGATTGTCACTATGCATTAGATGACTATGTAATCTTAGCGCAACTATCAAGCCAGTAGAGTGTATTATCAACTCATCCTACAATTTTGGTGATTATTAACTGTGATAATCCCGTCCTGAGCCGTAGTGCCAACTATCGAGCCAACGATGATAGGTGTATAATTGCTCTGGAGACAGGAATTTGAGATAGCGTTCTAAGGATTTACCAACTAAATCCAAGAAAGTATAACTGGCTAAATTCTGATAATGGAGCGTCCAATTGAACAAGGTAGACAAACCAACTTGAGGAATGATTTTCAGGACAGAAATGGGTTGCTTAATCCAGGTTTTTAGTAAGGTTTGGGTTAAGCCAGGAAACTGTACTACATCTTGGAGAAAAGGATATAAGACTTCATCACCTGCTTCTTCCATGATGGCAAAAACACCACTGAGTAAGTCATTGGGAGGCACAAGAAAGTCTTTACTTTCCATTTTTAAACTCATAGAGCGCTGGAAGAGCCAAGTGACCGATAAACTGGGCTGATAGGGTTGGAGAAGAGCTAATTCTTTCTGTTTGAGAGTATCGAGGGTTAAGGCTTCTTCAATACCCAAGGTTAAACGCTTTAAGTGACGGATCATGGCTCCAAAACCACCAAAACTGAGGGGGGACTGGCTGCCGCTACTATCACCGATGGGTAAAATACGGTCAAAGGGCAATTTAAGGGGACTGTTTTGATAACAGGGAAAAAAGCCAAAGAGGGCACGTTGAAAGGTGAGTTTATCGAGGGAAATATTTTGGTATTCTGGCAGCAAGCGCAAATATTCCTCATAGAAAAATTCGAGGCTAAATCGGTCAGGATGGGCATCTAAGTAGGTAAATAAATAGGTGGTGCGACCATCTTTTGCCGGAAAGGCTTCCCAAAAATATTGACAGTGATTTATGGGTAGAGTGAAGGAGACAAAGAGATCTCCAGTGTCATTTTTAGGATATCCTTGAGCGACGCTACCAACGACTAAACAAACGGCATCGGGTTTTGCTCCTGCTCGCGCTTGTTGACTCATAGGGGAAAAGTGACCCATGGCATCTAGGAGTAAGCGAGCGTTAAGATAGCGATCGCCCACTTTAACCATAACTCTATCCGGATAAATGGTTGCTCCTTGAAATGGAGTTTGCTCTAATAGGGTTCCTCCCGCTGCTAGAAAACGTTGCTTGAGAGACTCCAACAGAAATACCGGATCGATACCAATATTGAGGATATCGTTAACCCAAATATCGTCACCACCCGGAAAACTAACCCGAGCTGGGTTATACTCAGTGGCGATCGCCTCCTCTAACTGTTCTGGAGTCAGTAACCCCAACTCTACCAAAACCCCTAACTCCCGACGGGAAATATTCCATTCCTGTATCCTGCCACGCAAAATCCCCCGCTCTACTACCGTTACCTGTATCCCGCGCAACTGCAAGGCACAGGCCATCATAATCCCTAGTGTGCCTCCACAAATGACCACGTCCGTATCTAAGGGTTGATGGGGACTAGAACCTTCTCGATCTGCTACAGTAACGACTGAGGAGACAGGAATCTTGCCCGATCGCAAACTCGACCAAAGCCCATCCACCTTTCGCAACCCTCCCAGCACATCCCCTGGTAATTGGGATAAAATTTCTTCAGTTTTGCTCATAGCCTTATCATCAGTAACCCAGCATCTAGGGTAACGTGAGCTATAGCGATCGCGTTAGAATAATCCTAGATGTTGAAAACAGAGACATAGAAACATTAGGATGAAATTTGCAAGCGATCGCCTTTGGATGGCAGGGCTAGTATTGATTGTAGGCTGTACAGCTCCACAAGCCTCAGAACCGAACCAAGGGAGTGTTGCAGTCAGTTCTGTTGACTCTCCGTTAGCGAGCAATTTACCCGAACGTAAGACAGAAACCGTTTTTGTTGAGGGAGAACCGCAAGAAATTACCCTCAAGCTCTATCAAGAAGACCAGATTCCCGTGCTTACCTATTACCCTGAAAATATTAGTGTCAGGAGTGCGTGTAGCGATGAAGGATGCGGAGTGTCTTTTGAGCTTCTCCAAGGTCTATCTGTATCTGGTTCCCCCACAGACGCACCCTTACGAGCTAGAGTCCATGTATTTGTTCCCCCCGCAGGCACAACCTTAGAGGAGTTAGAAGCGGGAGTAACTGGAGATGGGGGAGTATTTGCAGGCAAAGGCTGGCAACAAGGCGTATCTAGCGGTTCACTTTCGTATCCTTGGGAGAAAAAGAACATGAACTATTATCATTCTGAACAAAATCTTTTAGGTTCGGTGCATCTAGGTCAATCCCAAGGTCAGGCTTTCCGCGTTACTGTCGTTTTTCCTGGGGATATGGGAGATGGCTTTGCTCCCCGTGCTAATGTCATCCTGAACAATCTACAAGTAGACTCGATTCAATAATTGGTCTTTTGTAAAATGCAAATCACTATTTACTCAGAAATGGGGAAATGGAGGGATAGGCACATTACCGATTAAAATTAAGCAGGTGAGTGTGATTAAATAACAGAACGTGAAAATTATCGTCATCGGTAGTGGAGGGCGCGAACATGCGATCGCCAAAACCCTCCTGCAATCTCCCCAAGTTCAGCACGTGGTCTGTATCCCAGGTAATGGGGGAACAGCCCGATTAAAGCGCTGTGAAAATCTTCCCCTCAAGATCGATCAAATCGATCAATTTCAGGCGATCGCCGATTATGCTAAAACCCACGCCATCGATCTAATTATTGTCGGCCCAGAAGCCCCCCTTGCCCTCGGCATAACCGATGCGCTGCAAAGCCATAACCTCACTGTATTTGGCCCCACCCAAGCCGGGGCGCAAATTGAATCAAGCAAAGCCTGGGCAAAAGCACTGATGAGTGAAGCATCTATTCCCACGGCTATCTCCGCTGTGTTTACGGAGGAAATCGCCGCCCGTGCCTATCTCCAGAGTCAAGGAGCGCCCATTGTGATTAAAGCGGATGGCCTCGCTTCTGGTAAAGGGGTAACTGTGGCCATGACCTTAGAAGAAGCAGAAGCAGCGATCGCCGAAGCTTTCGCAGGTAAATTTGGATTAGCCGGTCAAAAAGTCGTGATTGAAGAATATCTCACCGGTCAAGAAGCCTCGATCCTAGCTCTGACTGACGGCGAAACCATCCGTCCCCTGATTAGCGCCCAAGACCACAAACGCATTGGAGAAGGGGATACAGGGCCCAATACCGGGGGCATGGGAGCCTATGCTCCTGCACCGCTTGTGACCCCAGAATTGAGCGATCGCATTAACCAAGAAATTCTCCTGCCCACCATAGCAACCTTAAAAAAATGGGGGATTAGCTACCGGGGAGTCTTGTATGCGGGTCTGATGATTACCCCAGAAGGCGATCCCAAAGCGATCGAATTTAACTGTCGGTTTGGCGATCCAGAAATTCAAGCCATTCTCCCCCTGTTAGAGACTCCCCTAGAAACCCTACTGTTAGCCACTGCACAAGGAAAATTAGCCCAGCAAGAGATTACCTGGAAACCCGGCGCTTGCGCTTGTGTGGTTGCGGCTTCTGACGGATATCCTGGTAGCTTTGAAAAAGGATTCCCCATTACTGGTATAGAAGTGGCTGAAGCTCAGGGAGCGATCGTTTTTGAAGCCGGAACCAGCTTAAACGATAATCGCCCAGTCACCAGTGGCGGCCGAGTCTTGGGAGTCACTGCGGTGGGAGCAACCCACGATCTAGCCTTTGACAAAGCGTATCAGGCGATCGCCTCGATTTACTTCCAAGGTTTATACACTCGTCGAGATATCGGCCATCGGGTGCGGCAAAAACAGAGCCAGTAACCCATAATATAAACACGGCAAACAACTAAACCTATTGCATAAGTGGGTAGAAAATGAATAGTAATGCAGTAATCATATATTCTTATGGTTATTGCCTATTGGGTTTTGCCTGACTTCTGCAAGAAGTCTACTGTAGGTCTTCAGATCAATGTATCGGTATTATGGTGGCTTTACTGAAAAATATTAAAGGAGCGATCGCCCATTGGTGGTCAGAATTTACCCTGCAAACTCGACTCATGGCAGCCGCAACCCTAGCGGTATCCCTAATCATGAGCAGTCTAACCTTCTGGGCCGTCAACACCATTCAACTAGATGCTCGCCTCCACGATACCCGCTTTGGTCAAGACCTGGGACTCCTGTTAGCCTCAAACGTCACCCCCTTAGTTGCAGAAAATAACCTCACAGAAGTTGCCCGGTTTTCCCAACGCTTTTATAACAGCACCTCCAATATTCGCTATCTCCTCTACGCAGATCGAGACGGTAGACTCTTTTTTGGTCTCCCCTTCTGGGACTCAGAAGTACAAACGTCCCTGAGTATCGAGCGCCGAATTCAACTTCCGGAAAATTACATCACCTCCTCACAAATTCCCCTGGTTCGCCAACATAAAACCCCAGATGGGGAAGTGACTGATGTCTTCGTTCCCTTGATCGATGACAATAAATATCTCGGCGTATTGGCGATCGGCATTAATCCCAATCCCACCGTTGTCACCTCCTCTAACCTCACCCGCGATGTTACCCTAGCCGTTTTTGTCTCCATTTGGTCTATGGTCATTTTAGGGGGAGTCTTTAATGCTCTGGCCATCACCCAACCGATTAAAGAACTCTTAGCTGGCGTTAAAAGTATTGCTGCCGGTAATTTTAAGCAGCGCATTGATTTACCCTTAAGCGGAGAACTGGGCGAACTCATTTGTAGTTTTAATGATATGGCGGAACGGCTAGAGAATTATGACGAGCAAAATATTGAAGAATTAACGGCTGAAAAAGCCAAATTAGAAACTTTAGTCTCTACCATTGCTGATGGAGCCATCTTATTAGATACCGATCTCAATATCATCTTAGTTAATCCTAATGCTCGCCGCATGTTTGATTGGGACGGAGAATCTGTGGTGGGCAAAAACGTTTTACGCTATGTTCCTCCTCCCCTACAAGTCAAACTCACTCGTCCTCTCTATGAAATTGTTCAAGGGAAATTTTCTCCGTCTGATGGTGCTTCTATCTATGAATTTCGTATCACCTTAACCGAACCCGTTAAACGCACAGTGAGAATTTTGCTCACGACCGTGTTATCCCATCGCGCCACTGGAGAAAATGCCCTATGTCTAGACTGCTTACATGATGCGAATGACACTTGTGTGGTTCCAGAACGCCCCTTAGCCCAAGAATGTGTCTTGTATGAGCATCATATTAAACCGAATTTAGAGAATGCCAAGATTGGCAACTTGAAAGGGATTGCCATAACCGTTCAAGATATTACCCGCGAAGTAGAACTCAATGAAGCGAAAAGCCAATTTATTAGTAATGTCTCCCATGAACTGAGAACGCCATTATTTAATATTAAAGGATTTATCGAAACCCTCTATGAATATGGAGAAGAATTGAGTGATGTGGAACGGCGAGATTTTCTGGAAACTGCCAATCATGAAACCGATCGCCTCACCCGGTTGGTCAATGATGTCTTAGATTTATCTCGCCTAGAATCAAGCCGCACTTATCATTTGGATGCAGTTTATGTAGGACAACTGATTGAACAAACCCTACGCACGTATCAACTCAATGCCAAAGATAAAGGGATTGAACTTAGACAAGAAATTGAAGCCGATTTGCCCAAAATTTGGGGCCATTATGACTTACTCCTCCAAGTCCTCACGAATCTAGTAGGAAATTCCCTTAAATTTACAGAGTCCCAAGGTAAAGTTATGATTCGCGCCTATTGTCCTCAGAGCAATAAGAAAGTTGTTCGCATCGAAGTCGCCGATACGGGAATCGGCATTGACACGGAAGATCAAGCTACTATTTTTGACCGGTTCTATCGAGTAGAAAACCGGGTGCATACGCTGGAAGGAACAGGACTCGGATTATCTATTGTTCGCAATATTATTGACAAACATAATAGTTGTGTACAATTGGTCAGTGAAGTGGGAGTCGGTACAACCTTTTGGTTCGATCTAGCCTTGTATGAGGAGGCGATCGAGCCGGAACCGGTCAGTCCATTGGAACCTGTATATGGAGGATCTCCCATCAATAGCTAATCGATCTCTCAATTCCCTATTCCCCATGACCCAAAGGAGACCTAAAAACATGACCCATTCTTCTGACTCGGAAGCTATTCAGGAATTTCAAGCCGAAATGACGCGCTTGCAGGAAGAGTTAACCTTAAGAGATCAATTGGTACAACAGTTGTCTCAAGAACTGTTTCGCTTAGTGAAAGGAAACGCCTCATTTATCCCGGCTCAAACTGGGTCAGCGGATCAAACCGAAAATTTGCGATCGCTGCAAGAACAACTGCAAAAGGTGGAAGAGCAAGTACAGTTTTATCAAGAACAAATTCAAGAGCGAGATGGTGAGATTTATCAACTGCGCCAGTCCGTGCAAGAATTAAGCGATCGCTCTGGAATGCTCGAACAAGTCGTACAAGAACTGCCCCATCTCTATCGGCAAAAATTCGCCGAACGCATGGAACCTATCCGAGAAAAGGTTTCCCTCCTGCAACGGGAAAATCGCCAACTCCATGCTGAATTGCAAAGCGTCAGCTATCGGTTAGCCATGAGAACCCGTAACCCGTCTCGCATTGATTTACCTAACTTTCCCATCACCTCTCCCCAAACCTAACCGATCGCCATGATCTATTCCTCTGTACAGATCGTTGTCGAGTCAGAGCGAGATCGTTCTGCTGCTCTACCCGTAAAATTGCAGGACACCATACAACGGATTTCACCCAAGATTGACACAACGATTCAATCGCTTAAAACACTCAAACCTTCAGAAGAGGTTTTGTTCTGTCCACTCACCCTCAATATTCCCGATCATCTTCCGTTTCTGGGTCAAAAAACTTACGAATTTTGTCGCTCCATAGAGTCCTTGCAGCAAAGCGTTTCCACCTGGGGATACGCGATCGGTGAAGGTAAGAATTGGTTACCAATTATTCTCAGCCCTAAAGGCCCGCTTTATGCTGAAGCGATCCAAAACGGGAACCAGACCTATCATCAACCCCTACATTTAGGCGATCGAACCCGTCAAACCCTCTACCAACTGGGTTATCAATTACTGCGTCATATTCAAGCTATCCCTGGCGTTTATCTGCTTCAGTTTGGGGGCACATCCGATCCCTGCTTCGATCGCCTGATTCCCTTTCCTGATACCCCAGTCTTAGCTAGTTTGGGGGTTCAGGAGCCAGACTTACTCACCAGTTATTGGTATTGCCAAATCGGAACCCCCCTCATCGACTTACAAATTAAACCGCTTCCTTCAAACAGCGCTTAATGCCATCAATTGATCCGGTTGAAACACCTCTAATACTTTTTCGTAGGAAGGGTAAATTTCAAATACACCTTCTAGTCTAGCGATATCTAATATTAATTTCACCTGTCCTGGAATATTGCACAGAACCAGGCGGCAACCCTGCTGGCGAGCTGCTTTGAGTCCATGAACCAATTTACCTAAACCCGCACTATCCATAAAACCCACCCCAGCCAAATCTAGACAAAGGATAGACATTTGAGAGGAGATCTCCTCAATTTGCCGAGAAATCTGTTCACCCCTCTGAGCATCAAAAGACCCTTGAGGGTGAAGAACCGTAAACTGACCCATTGCTGTACTTGTCATCGTGGTTATCCTTTTAGTAAGTCCCTAGGAGGTTGAGTTCCTTGACCAATCTAAGATCTAAAGCTAAAAAAGTTGGTAAACTGAGTGACCGAACTCTAGCTTTAAGTAATCATACTCTAGCGATCGCCTCTTGAGACCTTCTTAATATAAGCGTGAAAATTGAGAATTGCCAGCCCCAAAAACAACACTTTCTCAGAACTTCACCAGATTACCCAAACTTTCCTGAAGCATCGATCCCCAATCCAGATTGACAGTACTTGAATTACACGCCAAGATCGAAAAAAGCTTAATCTGACAACGTAACTCATACGCTCTCTTCTCACCTACCTGGTTTGCATGTCCTTAGAATTTCTCTCACTTGATACAATTCAATCCCTCGCCAGTCAATACGGATACTGGACCATCTTCCTGGGCATAATGCTCGAAAATACCGGACTCCCCCTACCGGGTGAAACCATTACCCTCGTTGGTGGATTTCTCGCAGGTAGCGGTGAAATGGTGTATTGGCGAGTTCTCGCTAGTGCGATCGCCGGAGCTGCGATCGGGGATAGTTGTGGATATTGGATCGGCAGAACCGGAGGATGGCCCCTACTCCTCAAAGTCGGCAAATTCTTTCGAGTCGCTGAACATCAACTAGAAAATGCCAAAAGCAAATTTCAGCAAAATGCTGCTCGCGCTGTCTTTCTCGGTCGCTTCATTGCCCTGCTGCGGATCTTTGCTGGACCGATCGCAGGTATCGTGGAAATGCCCTATCCTAAATTCCTCCTCTGTAACGTTGCTGGGGCAACCCTTTGGGCAAGTGTCATGGTGAGTCTCGCTTTCTTTGTTGGCCACCTCATTTCCCTTGAGCAACTCATCGCTTGGGTGGGACAATTTGCGATCCTCGCCCTACTTCTCCTCATCGCTTGGATCGTCGTTCCCCTCTGGCTAGAAGCCCGTGCCTCTGAAAACTCATAAAAGATCCGGAGATGGGATTAGCGCACTGGAAAACTTTCCGGTACAATCAAACCAAATTCGGAACCTATGGTAAGAATTACTTAATTTTTGGAGGATAGAGCTATTAATACCGTAATTTCAACTAATGTCGCTCCTGTGGCAGCGGCAAAAACCCCTTCCATGCTTGAAATTGAAGGCAAATTCCGCTTAAGCGGCCAAGTGCAAATCAGTGGAGCCAAAAACTCTGCTTTAGCCATTCTCGCCGGCGTAGTCCTTTGCTCCCAAACTTGCCGATTACGCAATGTACCCAACCTGGTTGATGTCAATCGCATGGGCCAGATTCTAGAATCTTTGGGCATTCAGTTCCAACGCCAGGGAGACACCCTAGAATTGGATGCCACTGACATCACTCAAGGACAAGCCCCCTATGAAGTCGTTAGCCAACTGCGGGCCAGTTTCTTTATTATTGGCCCCTTATTAGCCCGTTTGGGTACAGCCCAAGTCCCCTTACCGGGTGGCTGTGCGATCGGCGCTCGTCCTGTAGATCTGCATGTGCGCGGACTCCAAGCCATGGGAGCCCACGTCCACATCGAACATGGAGTTGTGAATGCCTATGCTCCCCAAGGTAAACTCAAGGGAGCTAAAATTTATCTGGATTATCCCAGTGTGGGCGCAACGGAAACCCTGATGATGGCAGCAACCTTGGCAGATGGCGAAACCTGTATTGAAAATGCCGCCCAAGAACCCGAAGTTATAGATCTGGCTAACTTCTGTCGTTCTATGGGTGCTCGCATTAAGGGAGCTGGCACAAAAACGATTTGGATTGAAGGGGTTTCTCAACTGCATAGTACCGACTATGAAGTCATTCCCGATCGCATTGAGGCTGGAACCTTTTTAGTCGCGGCTGCCATTACCCAATCCGAATTGTTGCTCAATCGGGTGATTGCCTCTCACCTGACTCCAGTAATCGCTAAATTAGAAGAAACAGGTGCAACAGTAATCAAAGAAGGAGAGAGACAATTACGCCTTCTTCCCGCAGAGCGCATTTTACCGACAGACATTGAAACCCTTCCTTATCCTGGCTTTCCCACAGATATGCAAGCCCAGTTTATGGCTTTGCTCACCGTAGCCGATGGCAATAGCATGGTCACCGAAACTGTGTTTGAAAATCGCCTGCGCCATGTAGCTGAATTACAACGCATGGGAGCCAATATCCGTGTTAAGGGGAATATAGCTATTGTTAAAGGTGTACCCCTTTTATCAGGTGCGCCGGTATTAGCCACGGATTTACGGGCTTCCGCTGCTTTAGTCTTAGCGGGATTAGCCGCTGAAGGCACCACAACCGTTCAAGATTTACAACATCTAGACCGGGGCTATGAACAGCTTGAAGTCAAACTGCGAAATCTAGGGGCCCGCTTAACCCGGATTGAAAGCGTCTCTTAAAAATTTTTGATCTTTGGAGTAGCGGATTGAAATTTGTCCTGAAGGGTGCTGAACTAAATTTTCAGGATTACCATAGGAGGTGAAATGTTATTAAACTCCATCGATCGCAGATTTTAAGAGGTTATCCTTGTGGCTCTTTATGCTGAACTCCACCGACACTTAGGCGGTTCGGTCGTCCCTCGCATTCTCTGGCGCTATTTTCACCGTAGTGGCTCAGAATGGTCTGAGCAGTTTGCTGAGTATCCTGAGTTTGAAGATTTCTATACCCGTCCTCGGAAAACCTTAGATGAATATTTAGAACTCCATACCTTAGTCGAGAAAACCCAAACTTTAGACACATTACCCTATTTTATTTATCGCTTGATTCGAGGGGCCTATGTGTTTGAAAATTTAGCTTATTTGGAATTACGCTATACGCCTTACCTGCGGACTCCAGAAGAGTATAGCCAGAACGATCGCATCGATCGCATGGCAGCTATTGTGGAAGCTGTAGGTCAGGCAAGCCAAAATCATAACTATAGTATTATTACGAGCCAGGTTCTCTGTACTCATTCCCGTCTGCCCAATGAGGTAAACCGGGCGATTGTGGAACTCGCCGCCCAAATGCCTGAATATGTTTGTGGGATTGATCTGGCAGGTGGAGATGCCCATTATGGCGATCGCCTGTCGGAATTAATTCAACTCTATGAGTATGCGCGATCGCTCGGCCTCAAAACAACCGGCCATCTCTACGAAACCCATGAGGGCTGTTATCCTGAACTGCTTCCCTATCTGATGCGTATTGGCCATGGGATTCAAATTCCCCTACATTACCCCCACCTCCTGCCCCAATTGGCCAGGCAAGGACAATGTCTAGAAGTGTGTCCGACTACCTACCTGAAAACAGGAACTCTAGACGACTTAAGTGAACTGAAAATTGTCTTCGATCGCTGTTTTGACGCTGGGGTAGACATTGCCATTTGTACAGATAATGCTGGACTCCATAACGTTCGTTTACCCTTTGAATATGAAAACTTACTGACTCTAGACATCATCGACTTTGAGCAACTCCAAGCCTGTCAAGATGCTTCATTCCGCCATGCCTTTGCTTGGCCTTACCCCGAACACCCGGCTTCTCTGTTAACGGGACTCTTGCAAAACGAACCGAACTCCAATCTAACCCCAGCTTTAACCTAGGAGTAATAGAGTAGTGAGTAATGAGTAAAACTGGGTTTCTCTAGGGAAAAACGGTTTACCCATTACTTATTAGCGATTAGCCTTGAGACTGGGCAATTAGGCTCCCCGTTTAAGCGCTGCTTCGACTTGGCGCAATTCCTGGTTAATCCGTTGTTTTAACTTTTCTGGAACCGGACGATTAGGATAGGAACTATAATGTCCTGCCAAACTGTTGAGTGCTGTGCGGATTGTGGTAAATGAAGTTAAAGTAGCCACAGATCTATCTCGACGATATCGAGACGCATATTGATTAATTAACTCCCTTGCCTCAGCTTGAGCCTCAGCCTTATTGGGAGCATCTTCAGGAAGTTCAATGGCTGTGCGTAGGCTATCAACCATATTCAACGTATCTTGAGAATAGTTGCCTGTAATTACAGAAGGGGTGTTGGAACACCCAACCAAACCCATGATCGCCACTAAAATCAAGGGTAGCAATCGTACAAAAAATCGCTTCATAAGGATCGTCAAAAACTGCATCATTGAGATTTACTCGTCAGTCGATCCTATCGTGAATGGTGACGTTGGCGATCGTTGGGTCATGATTAACTTTATCCAAAGCGTCCACTGACATACTGCTGAGTGGCTTCTTCTTGGGGATTTTGGAAAATATCTTCTGTATTGTCATATTCGACTAAATACCCAAACCGCTTACCCCCTTCAATCGCTTTAGCGTTGAAGAAGGCAGTCATATCAGACACTCGCGAAGCCTGTTGCATATTGTGAGTCACAATTACGATGGTGTAATTTTCTTTGAGTTCATGGATCAGTTCTTCTACTTTCAGGGTAGAAATGGGGTCGAGGGATGCACAGGGTTCATCCATCAACACCACATCCGGATTAATGGCAACTGTGCGAGCAATACACAGGCGTTGTTGTTGCCCTCCAGACAGGGCAAACCCACTTTGGTGCATTTTATCTTTGACTTCATCCCACAGGGCCGCTTGACGGAGCGATCGCTCCACAATTTCGTCAATCTCTGACTTAGATTTACCTAACCCATTAATCCGCACACCATAGGCGATATTATCATAAATGGATTTGGGGAAAGGGTTTGGTTTTTGAAACACCATGCCAATCCGTCGGCGAACTTCTACTGCATCAATGTTATTTTCGTATAAACTTTGATCGTGGTAGAAAATTTTTCCTTCTAACTTAAAGATGGGAATTAAGTCATTGAGACGATTAAAACACCTTAAAATTGTACTTTTACCGCATCCTGATGGACCAATAAAAGCAGTTACACGATTTTTGGGGATATCCATAGACACATCCCGAACCGCCTTAAAATCACCGTAAAAAATACTTACATTGTCAGTTCTTAGGACGGTTTCAGTTTTGTTCACTGTAGTTGAATCCGCATTCGTCGAATCTGCATTTGTCATGGTCTTTCCTCAATTCTTGAATAAACTTATAAACCATTAAAACTGACTTTGACGGGTGGCTAATCGAGCAACAATACTACTGATTAACACCAACATAACTAAGACTAAAGACGCTGCCCAAGCTAGTTCTTGCAGTTTCAGATCAAAACTACTTGCAAAGTTGTAAACCAGTACCGCTAAGGATGGCGTAGGAGCCATCAAACCTCTGGGCCAAAAATTAGAATTGAGTGCCGTAAACAGGAGGGGTGCTGTTTCTCCCGAAGCACGGGCAACTGCTAGGGTTACTCCAGTCAAAATGGCAGGCAGGGCGGCGGGTAAAACTACTTTAAGGACGGTTTGATAATTGGATGCTCCTACACCAACGGATGCCCAACGAATATCTTGAGGTACAATTTGTAGTGCTTCGTCGGTAGTCCGAATAATGGTAGGGAGCATTAACACCGCTAGGGCTACGCCTCCTGCTAAGGCAGAAAAGGTTCCTGTGGTTAAAACAACCAAACTATAAGCAAAGACCCCAGCAATAATAGAGGGCACACCACTCAGGACATTCGTGGCAAACCGAATTCCACGAGCCACTTTACGGGCGGGTTGGCTACTCGAACTAAATTCAGAGAGATAAACGGCTGCCAGTACACCAATGGGTACAGCAATTACGCTGGCAATGCCGACGGTAATAAACGTTCCTAGGATAGCGTTAGCAATTCCTCCTCCAGTTTGTCCGGCTGCTGGTGGCAATTGGGTGAATAGAGCTAGACTGAGGCGCGATCCTCCTTTAATAATCACATAAATCAAGACCGCAAATAGGGGCAATATTGTTAGTCCAATACAAATCCCAGAAATGGTCGTCATCACCCTATCAAATATGGCTCTGGGACGGCTATTATCTTGAATTAGGCTACTGGCTAGGGACTTCGATTCTGTAGAAGGGTTCATAAAGTCAGGGAATAAAGAATAGGGGGAAATTTAGCGATTCCTTATTAACCTAGTCATATTTGGCTTTGACTTGATTGACAATCCATTCAGCTAGCACATTGACAACTAAGGTCAGAATCATCAGAATCAAACCGGCATACATGAGGGCAGAAACCTGTAGTCCAGAGGCTTCAGGAAATTGGTTAGCCATTAATGAGGCAATGGTATTACCTGGA
Organism: Roseofilum sp. SBFL; assembly: GCF_017746885.1. Taxonomy (NCBI): domain Bacteria; kingdom Bacillati; phylum Cyanobacteriota; class Cyanophyceae; order Desertifilales; family Desertifilaceae; genus Roseofilum; species Roseofilum sp. SBFL. Next base: position 27,491 of record NZ_JAGHZH010000053.1, read on the forward strand.
GCTAAAATCGAGAGGCTCATTTTATTAGAGTTGCCGATGAGCATGGTCGCTGCCATGGTTTCTCCCATGGCTCGACCGAGAGCTAACATAATTCCGCCAACGATACCGGAGAAGGCGGCTGGCAGGAGGACGCGAAAAATGGTGACCCACCGGGTTGCACCGAGTCCTAGGGAGGCTTGTCGCAGGTCTGGAGGCAGGCTGGCTAGGGAATCACGGGCGATCGCCGTAATAATCGGTAGAATCATAATAGATAAGACTAATCCAGCCGGTAACATTCCTGGACCAGCCAGAGGGGTGCTAAACAGGGGAAACCACCCAAAGCTGTTATGCATAAAGTCACCCATAGGTTTGATCAGAGGAATTAAGACGAAAATCCCCCATAATCCATATACCACACTGGGAATAGCTGCCAACAGTTCGACCAGAAAAACCAAAATAGTACGGATATTGACTGGAATAAAGTCTTCACTCAGGAAAACCGCCGTTCCCAGACCAAGAGGGACAGCAATCATCAGAGCAATGGCTGCACTCATCATCGTTCCATAGATCATTGGCCAAATCCCATATTCATCTTGAACCGGGTTCCAGGCACTTTGGAAGAGAAAGGGAATACCAAATTGTTGCAGAGCATCTAGGGCACCCAAACCTACGGTGAGGGTGATGATAATTAGGATAGCGGCGATGGATAAGGCAAAAATAAAGGTAAGACCAATAAAACCTCGGTCTAAGTTTTTTTCTGCATTAGAGCGCGATCGCCCAGATTCAGCTTTTGCTACAGAAACCATAAAATAACATGAATAACATTAGGTGTGGAATCAAGGGTTAGGAGTAAGGGAGTCCCTTACTCCTAATCGCACGAGGAAATTGAGACTCTATTTCACTTCAATCTCATAATCTGGACTAATGGAATCAGCAACCATGGCCACTTTTTCTCGCACGTTATCCGGTAAGGGAATGTAGCCCAAATCGGCACTAATCGTTTGTCCCTCGTTCAGACCATATTCAATCATCGCTTCGACAGACTTGGCAATTTCTGGATCATCATATTCCTTGTAAGCCAGCAACCAAGTATAGGTAACAATCGGATAAGACTCTTCCCCTTCTGGGTTAGTGACAAACGCGCGTAAGTTTTCCGGTAATTGAACCGCTGCCAGGGATTGAGATGCAGCTTCATCAGTGGGATAGATAAAATTACCCGATTTATTCTCTAGGGATGCCATATTCAATCCCGCGCTTTTGGCAAATCCTAGCTCTAGATAACCAATAGCTCCTTCTGTTTGCCTGACTTGGGCAGCTACCCCATCATTTTTGGCTCCACCAATACCAACCGGCCATTCTACTGTTTTTCCTTCACCGACTTGGGTTTTCCACTCTTCGCTCATAGCGCTCAGATTTTTAGTAAACACCCCTGTGGTTCCGCTACCATCCGATCGATAAACTACAGTAATATTTGTATCTGGAAGGGTGACACCGGAATTGGCTGAGGCAATTTTGGGGTCATTCCATTTGGTGATATTTCCTAAGAGGATATCAATCAAAGCCTCTTGGGTTAAGTTCAGTTCATCGACACCTGGAAGGTTATAAGCCATCACGACACTTCCAGCCGTCATGGGGAGCATCAAAACTCCTTTGTCAACTTCGGAGATTTCTTCATCTTTCATCGCTACATCACTGGCTCCAAAGTTAACCAAGTTTTGCATAAATCGTTCTACCCCAGCTCCACTACCGACTGACTGATAGTCAATCTGGAGGTTGGGGGTTGCATTACTAAAGTCTAGGAACCAGCGTTGGTAAAGGGGGGCGGGAAAAGAAGCTCCAGCCCCCGTTAAACTGGTGTTACCTGCTAGGGCCAACTTGCTGGTGGATTTCGTTTCACCTCCACCTGTAGTGCTGTCCACTTGAGATGTTTCATCTCCACCAGCACAGGAGGCTAAGGCTACAGCGCTCAGGGCTGCAATTAATAGGGAAATGCTTTTACGCTTGCAGTTAGAGAAGGAAAACATAAGATCAATCAAGTTTGAGATTAGGGCAATCTTCAGTGTACGAGAAGATGTTGATTGAAGGTTAACCCTTTATGGCACTCTTTTGGTTAAGATTAGGTAAAATAAATATTAACGATAAATTATTTTAGAAATAATTTATGATCCTTTGATCGGAGTTCAGAGTAAATCTGATCATGGATATATTGGTGGAAATTTATTTAAAAGTAATCACTAGAATTCTTAGATAAATTTGTTTTTTCATTCACTATTTTTTTGTTTTAACAATAAGATAAAACCTGATGAATGATCTTTTGTTTGACAGAATCATCAAGAGAAACTCTAACAAGATATCTATGGATAATCAAAAATATTAATCATTATTTAGAGTCGATCCTATTGATCCCTAACTACATCATCTCCCAATCAATATCATTACAAAAATCTATTTGTTGTTTCGGGAACATAGCTTTTAGTCTATACCTAATGTTAGGTTAAGCCGAAACCTCCCTCAAGTCTATCTGAAAAATGCTAGAATCAATGTATCATTTAATATTTTTAAAATAAACAGGAGAATTATAAGTGAAAAAGTTGATGATTAATTCAAAAGTGCCATAGGGGTTGTCGCAGTGCAGCAACATCTTCAACAATTTCAGAAATCTATCCTACAAACAGACCCTTTGTATTGGCACGAGGGTCGGATGACAACTGAGACCAATCATCAGGAACGTTTTTTTTACCTGTCCCTAGAACTCCTCGGTCTGATTGACTTTCAGGGGAATCTACAAAAAACAAATCCAACATGGGAAAGGACATTAGGATATAGCCCAGAAGAATTATCTCAACAGAATTTCTTGCAGTTCATCCACCCAGACGACAAAAAGCTTACTCGCCTGGCATTAGAGCGATTAATCTCAGGACAACCTCGCCTTGATTTAGAAAATCGATATTGCTGTCAAGATGGCTCCTATCGATGGATTGCTTGGACTGCGGTTCCCGATCCAGATGAGGAGTTAATTTATATGGTGGGTCGGGATATGACCGATCATAAGCAGGTGGAGATTGAATTACACTCTCGTTTACAACAGCAAGCTGCGGTTTCAGAATTGAGCCAGAAAGCTCTAGAGGATCGCGATCTTGATGCTGTAATGCAAACGGCAGTGGAGTTGGTCAGTGAAACCCTGTCGGTAGACTATAGTGCAATCTTGGAATTGTTGCCGAATTATCAGACGCTATTGCTCCGATCAGGGGTAGGGTGGCAAGCTGAATTGGTGGGTCAAGCGATGTTAAGCGCTCGGCCAAATTGTCATGCAGGGTATACTTTATATCAGAAAAAACCAATTATTGTAGAGGATTTGCCGGTAGAAACTCGGTTTAGTGGTTCTCCTCTGTTGCATAATCATCGGGTGGTTTCTGGGATGAGTACGATTATTTCGGGGATTCCAGGTTCCGAGGGGCCGTTTGGGGTGTTAAGTGTGTATGCGAGGGAGTATCGCCCCTTTACCCAGGAGGATGTGTCGTTTTTACAAACGATCGCCAATGTGCTGACGAATGTGATGACTCGCCTACAAGCCCAAGATCAATTAAATTTGATGGAGCGGGCGATCGCCTCTAGCAATAATGGCATTATTATTACTGATTCCACTCAACCGGATAATCCGATTGTTTATGTCAATCCAGCCTTTGAAGAGATTACGGGATATAAGCGAGAAGATGTGCTGGGTCGGAACTGCCGTTTTCTGCAAGGGATTTACCGGGATCAAAATGCCCTTGATGAAATTCGTCAAGCTATTGAACAAGGAACAGAATGCCATGCCATTGTGCAAAATGTGCGTAAAGATGGTCAACTATTTTGGAATGAACTGCGAATTTCGCCGGTTTTTAATACCCAAGGCCATCTGACCCACTTTATTGGGATTCAAACTGATATCAGCGATCGCAAACAAGCAGAAGAGCAACTCGAACATCATGCCTTTTACGATCATCTTACCAATCTTCCCAATCGCGCTTTGTTTGCTGAATATCTGCAACAGGCCATTGAAAAGACCCAAAGAGACTCCAATTATCAGTTTGCCGTCCTATTTCTCGATTTAGATGGCTTTAAGAAGGTCAATGATAGTCTGGGTCATTTGATAGGAGACTTATTGTTAATGGCGATCGCCCGTCGTCTAGAAAACTGCCTCCGTCCAAGCGATCTCCTGGCGCGATTGGGAGGGGATGAATTTACTATTTTCCTAGATAAGATTCACACTCTCCAAGATGCCACCAAAGTGGCTCAACGAATATTAAGTAAACTCTCCAATCCATTCCACCTCAATGGTCATGAAGTCTTTGCCAATAGTAGCATCGGAATTACCCTAAGCACTATCAGATATGACCAAGCCGATGATATCCTCCGAGATGCAGATTTAGCCATGTACCAAGCTAAAACGGCTGGTAAAGGACGTTACGCCGTGTATAATACCCTCCTCCATACCCAAGCGGTTAATCGTCTAAAATTAGAAACAGATCTCCGAGGAGCCATCGATCGCCAACAATTGCAGGTTTACTATCAACCCATTGTTGAATTAAAGACCGGCCAACTCACCGGTTTTGAATCGCTTCTACGCTGGTATCATCCCGAATGGGGGTTTGTTTCTCCCGCTGAATTTGTTCCTGTGGCTGAAGAAACGGGGTTGATTTTACCGATTGGAACTTGGGTTCTGGAACAGGCCTGTCAGCAATTGCACCTTTGGAATATCCAATTCCCCGATCGCTCTCCACTGACGATGAATGTGAATCTGTCTGTCAAACAGTTTGCCCAACCAGATCTAATCGAACAAATCGATCTCATTCTAGAGGCAACCCAGATTGAGGGGAAATTTCTCAAACTAGAAATTACGGAAAGCGCTATTATTGATAATTCTAAGGTAGCTAATCTAATCTTTCAACAACTGAAAGCCCGTCAGATTCGCCTCTGTATTGATGATTTTGGCACGGGTTATTCTTCCTTAAGCTATCTATATCGTTTCCCCGTTCATACCCTGAAAATTGACCGCAGTTTTCTCAATAATCTAGATTCCAAAGCTTCATCTCACTATCGAGAAATTATTAAAGCAGTGATTGATTTAGGTCATAATTTAGGGATGGATATTGTTGCTGAAGGTATTGAAAAGATTGAACAGCATAAACTCCTACAACAATTCGGGTGTGAATATGGTCAAGGTTACTTCTACTCTAAACCGATGCCCGCACAAGCGATCGCCAATTTATTAGCCCAGCCTTTAGCTCACGGATTAGTCTAATCCCAGTTCTCGCTTCAGGCGATTAATCGAGGACTGATCGATATAACTCTCAGTCTGAATTAATCGAGGGGGTCGAATAATATCTTCTCTAGCTTCTTGGAGAGCCGCTTTAACTGCGTCATAACTGGCAACGTCACTGACCACATACTGAACCGTTCTGACCATAGCATTCAGTTTATAGCGATCGTCCCGATGAGCAGTCATAACCAACACCTCCTCACCACGCAAACTATGAATAATCACTTCAACAGCGCGTAAAATTCCATGGGAGAGACTGACTACTCCAAAATATGTGCCTTTAGGTAGTCCTTTCACTAATTCAACTTCGGGGGCATAATCATAGATTTCTACAGGAACCACCCGCGCTGATTTGGGTGCAGCAATGTTTTCTGCATCGCCAAAAAAATAGCGACTGGTGACGACGGTCGCCGATCGCGTATGATTCAAGAGATCGTCTAATTCTTCTAAAGGAACTAACTGTACAGGAATATGCAGAGCTGCTTGTAATTCTTCCATCATCAATTGCCCCACGCCAATATCATTGGTGGGAGCCGTGACTAAAACCCGCGCACTACAACGCAAACGCCAATCAACTTCTGCTAAAAATAATTCTCGTGCTTCGTGGAGAGAGCAGCCTTCTTGAATTAATTGATTGACGCTATTTTGGACAATGGATTGAGCTTGGGGATAGGTTTGGATCAGTTCAGATTTATACTTTGTAAACAGTCCTTTCCCTTGCTGGCGGACATAAATTCCCGAACCCGCTTGAGCCTCCACTAATCCGGTTTCTTCCAGTTGGCGATAGACCTTGCTAATGGTATTTCGATGCAAACCCGTTTGCATGGCTAAGGCACGGGTACTCGGCAATTGAGAGCCAGGAGGGTATTGACCCGAGGCGATCGCAAATCGTAATTGATTAAATAACTGATTAGAAGCCGGAATTTCACTCTCTGGCTGGATCTGAAATTTGACCATCTGCCCAGATTTACTCCCACAATGTCACTGATTTCTAGTATATAGCGCTTCTGGGTAATAGCCGGTCGATCTGTAGTAGAGTGAGGAGAAAGTATCAAGTTTTGTTAAGCTATAGAGAAGCCCTATCTGAATTAAAGAAACAATGGATCTATCCACTATTCAAGAAAAAGTCACTATCCTAGAGAGCAAGCGAGAAGCCCTCGTACAGTTACTCGAACAACCCAATCTAGGTAGTCTCCGGTTAGATGTCAATCAAGCCTTGGAAGAAATGGATGACCTAATTGAAGAATTTAAGCAAACCTTTCCCTTGTCATCAAGCGATCGCCCCTAATCTAAGTCAATACCAGAGTTGGTTACAATAGATCAGATGATTCACGACCTTTAGCTTGTTTAAGATACAGACCTTATGAGTTCTAGTGTTCTGGTAGAAAAGAAAAAACTCGATCGCCCCCCACTGAATATCCATACCCTAGGCGATCGCGTCCTGCGGACGAATGCCAAGCGGATCTCGAAAGTGGATGAGAGCATTCGCCAACTGGCTAAAGAAATGTTACAAACCATGTATAGTTCGGATGGAATCGGCCTGGCAGCTCCCCAAGTAGCGATCGCCAAACAACTGGTGGTGATCGACTGCGATCCGGAAGAGGCAGCCAATATTCCCTTAATCTTAATCAATCCCACCATTAAATCCTACGGTCGCGAACTCTGTACCTATCAAGAAGGATGTCTGAGTGTTCCAGGGGTTTACATGGATCTCCAGCGACCGGATGCAATTCAGGTCAGCTATAAAGACGAATATGGGCGGCCCAAAACCCTCCAAGCTGACGGACTTCTCTCCCGTGCTATTCAGCACGAACTCGATCATCTCCAGGGAGTGATGTTTGTAGACCGCATCGAAAATGCGATCGCTCTCAATGACGAACTGCAAAAATTTGGTTTTTCCAGTCAAGACGTTAAACCTTACTCATAGAAATAACCCATGGCTTTAACTCCCAAAAGTGGCTTACTCTTAGCCCTGTGCTGTATTGCGGCGATCGCCGCCACTGGCTGTATCTTTGAACTCTCTTCCGGCACACCCGATCTGGGAGTTTCCACGACGAGTATTATCTTAGCTATCAGTATCCCAGTCACCGGCTGGTCTTTTTTTGCGGCTGTTCAGGATGCAAACAACAACCAGTAACTGTTCTATTTCGGTAAACTGATGCTAAATTTACAGCCGTTTGTTCTGTTATTGAGTACAAGTAGGGGCGAAAAATTCTTTGCTCCTACTCCCTGTTGCCTATTGCCTAGCGCGTAGCGCTGTATGAGTGGGACTGAGCCTCAAGGATTCTTAAAACTGATTCGGGGATTAGGAAGAACCCAGTCTAATCCCCCATATCCCCTATGGGAAACTGAAGAGATGATCGTTGGGCGCGATCCCAGTTGCCAAATTGCTTTGGATGCCCATCAATATACAATTGTCTCCCGCAAACATGCGGTGATTCGGTATTCTCAAATAGACAACCATTGGGAAGTTTGCGATCTGGGCAGTGCCAACGGAACCTATGTTAACCAAAGTCTATTAAGAGGATGCCACTGCTTAAAGAATGGCGATCGCATTATGCTTGGTCTTAAGGGGCCAGTATTTGAAGTTGAATTGCGCTCTAGAAACATTACTCCAACTCCTACCTTAGTCTCTAACTCTAGCGTTTCTCAACCCGCCGCTACCCAGTCAGTTACCCTCACCCAACTGTTTCCCATCTTCTCCACCGGACAAGAATTAGCCCGTAAAGCTTATCTCATCCCTGCCAGTTTAACCGCTCTAGTGGCGGTGTTACTCTTTTTCCTCAGAATTCCAGAACTGTTTAATCTGGTTTTAGGAGCCTATTTAGCGGCGATCGCTTATACCTATATTTATCAACTCTGCGGTAAACATAAACCCTGGTGGCTGCTCCTCGGATCGGCCCTCTGGACACTCCTACTCGCCATTCCTCTCGTGCAACTCCTTGCTCCTCTCTTCTACCAAGGCCTGGCAGGATGGGCAACTGGAGACCAATTTTTACCCACATTAGCCCGTCAAACCCTAGGGACAGGGCTGTTAGAAGAGTTGATCAAAGCTCTTCCCATCTTCCTAGTTCTCTTTTGGGGTAAATTCCGCTTTGTTTCTACTCACCAAACCTGGGGAGTACGAGAACCCCTGGATGGCATCTTAATTGGTACCGCTTCTGCCGTTGGTTTCACCTTAATTGAAACCCTAGGCTTGTATGTGCCCTCCCAAATCCAAAGTATTGCCGCCATTTCTGGAGGCGATATGGGACAACTCGCTGGACTACAATTATTAATTCCTCGAATTCTGGGATCGGTGTCTGGACATTTGGCCTATAGCGGCTATTTAGGCTATTTTATCGGCCTGAGTGTCCTGAAACCCAAGCAGCGATGGCAGATCCTAGCCATTGGCTATGGGAGTGCTGCCTTATTACATGGACTTTGGAATACGACGGGAACTTTTGTCGCCTCCCAAGTGTCTCTATTCGCTGGGTTGATCTGTTTAGCGGCCATTGGTGTACTATCTTATGCCTTTCTAGCTGCCGCTATTTTGAAAGCCCGTGCCCTTTCTCCCACGCGATCGCAAAACTTTGCTACCCGAATTAAAGAGTAGATCCCCTAACCTAAACTGGATCTATCGGTCGATCTCGATAGGCGATCGCATAACGAGCCACAGCTAAAGTTAATCTTGCTCTGTCCAACTCTGAACAGGATTCCCAATCTAGGGTTAGGGTACTTGCTTTTTGCACCACCCGGTCTAAAGCCGTTTTTTCTTCTCCTCCCCGCATAGCATAGGCAAAGGGACGAGCTAAGACCAATAGATCTTCAATATCCCACTGGGACAAGCTATCTTGGACACAGTGAATTAACTGATCGGCCATGGATGCTGAAGACGTAGTTAATTCCTCTGCCTTAGCCGCAATCATTTCCAGTACAGACTGGGGAACTATTGGGCTAAATTTCCCTTGCAATTGAGAGTTTAAACGATGAGCTGCTACGGGTTGGAATGACTCCCATACTTTATCCAAAGTTTGATAAAATTCGCGACAGCCTTCATCCAAATCAGCCACCATCTCTGAAGTGTGCGTTTCCATCAAATTCTCGATTTCCGAGAAATAAGCCTCGCCCTCCAAAATTGAGTAATTCCACGGGTAAACTCGTTTCTGATTCGACAATAGGGCTTCGAGCAGTTCTATGTCTAAGGGGTAACCTGGAGGGGGCCAGTCTGAATTCATCTTAAATTGATCCGTCATAATACTTAAGCAATATCGGCACTTGCATCTCAATAGCACGAGTAACTACAACTTAGCTATTGGCTGTTCCGTAAGAATTCAGCAGTCTGGAGTTGGGAGTAACTTATTCTCTCTACGATGTCTATCTCTCCATATCTGGAGTATCTGGAGTCTCTCCTCATCGTCTATTGCCTTTTCCCTATTCCCCTAATGTCCATCTAACAGGTATCCTAGATAGTTTATTCCTCACATCCAGTTCAGACCATGAAACCCTATCGAGCAGCCGCTATCCAGATGACCAGTGTCCCCGATCTGGAGAAAAACCTTGCTGAAGCGGAAGACCTCATTGATTTAGCCAAACGTCAAGGGGCAGAACTGATCGCCCTACCAGAAAACTTCCCCTTCTTGGGCATAGAAGCAGAAAAAATTGCCCAAGCGGACTCTATTGCCAGGCAAACTGAGAAATTTCTCAAAACGATGGCCCAACGCTTCCAAGTGACTCTCCTAGGGGGCGGATTTCCGATCCCGGTGAGCAGCGATAAAGTTCATAATACGGCTCTGCTGATTAATGCTAATGGAGAAGAAGTAGCCCGGTACTATAAAGTCCACTTGTTTGATGTTAATGTCCCTGATGGGAATACCTACCAAGAATCTTTAACGGTGGAAGCAGGAACTGAAGTGTCTCCGATCTACAAGTCTGAGGAGTTCGGTTACTTAGGATTATCCGTCTGTTATGATGTGCGCTTTCCAGAATTGTATCGCTCTTTGTCTGAGCAAGGCGCTGAGGTTTTGTTTATTCCGGCTGCTTTTACCGCTTATACCGGAAAAGATCATTGGCAGGTTTTATTGCAAGCCAGAGCGATTGAAAACACCTGTTATTGTATCGCACCGGCCCAAACTGGCTGCCATTATGCTCGCCGTAAAACTCACGGTCACGCCATGATTATCGACCCTTGGGGGATTATTCTCGCCGATGCTGGAGAAGAACCCGGAGTGGCGATCGCCGAAATCAATCCTAACCGTTTACAACAGGTGCGTCAACAAATGCCCAGTTTAAGTCATCGCGTATTCTAATCACAATCATGTGAAACTCTTACTTTCGCTTTTCTTCAGATTTGCTTTACATTTGTAAAGAACCTGTACAGTAGACATCGATCAGTTAAATAATATAATGGTTGAAATATTCCCTTGGGTGTTTTCTCACACCCCAACCAGTCTCACCCCTCTGTTAGCGACAGCAACTGAAAGCCACGAGCCCCCCAGCGCTACCCTCGTCTTAGCTGGAGTCCTTCTGAGCCTTGTTACTATTTATCTAGCCAGTAAAATTGGTAGTGAATTATGCGCCCGCCTGGACTTGCCTCCCGTCCTTGGAGAACTCTTGGGAGGGGTCGTTATTGGGGTTTCTGTCCTCAAATTGCTGGTATTTCCAGAAGGCGGGGCAGGTGCGGAGGGATCTCTAATTATTACTTTGCTGGAACAAACAGCCGGTTTGACCCCGGAAGGAGCCAACGGCGTTTTTCTGGCTCAAAGTGAGGTTATCTCCGTTTTATCAGAATTAGGGGTTATTTTTCTCCTGTTTCAAATCGGTTTAGAATCTGACTTAAAACAACTTATTGATGCCGGAGTCCAATCGGCATTAGTTGCGATCACGGGAGTCGTTGTCCCGTTTTTAGCCGGTACATTGGGACTGATTTATCTTTTCCATGTGCCGAGTATTCCTGCCATCTTTGCTGGTGCAGCCTTAACCGCCACCAGTATTGGAATTACAGCTAAAGTATTGGCAGAAATCAAACATCTGAATGACAAAGAAGGGCAAATCATCATTGGTGCAGCCGTATTAGATGATATCCTCGGCATTATTATTCTAGCGATTGTCGCTTCTTTAGCTGAAAAAGGAGAAGTGGAAGTTTCCAGCATTATTTATCTGGTGCTCAGTGCTGCCGCATTCCTGATTGGTTCGATTATCTTGGGTCGCCTTGTCATGCCCTACTTTATGGGTTTACTGAATAAACTCACTACCCCAGGGACTCTATTAATCGGTGGATTAATTATCGCCTTTATTTTTGCCTATATCGGTGCAGTCATTCAACTCGAAGCCATTTTAGGAGCCTTTACGGCTGGTTTAATTCTGGGAGAAACGGAAAAACATCGAGAACTCGAAGAATTAGTCGAACCGATTGGATTTATGCTCGTTCCTATTTTCTTTGTCACTGTTGGAGCCGAAACCGATTTGTCTGTTCTCAACCCTGCGGTTCCCAGTAACCGGGAAGGCCTGATTATTGCCAGTTTTCTAGTGGTTGTGGCGATCGTTGGTAAAGTTGTCAGTGGCTTTACCCTATTCGGTGGCGAACCCGTAAATCGGATCGCCGTTGGTGTAGGTATGATTCCACGGGGAGAAGTGGGATTAGTCTTTGCTGGAGTTGGATCGGCCAGTGGTGTTCTACCCGAATCCTTGGATGCAGCTATTATCGTGATGGTCATCCTGACTACTTTTGTGGCACCACCCTTATTGAGAGTTGCTTTTCAACAATCAGAGACCTCTGAAGCATCAAGTGAGGAAGCAAGCAAAGAACCCGCAGCGATCGCCGAATCTGAAACGACCCAGTGAAGCGATCGCCACCGATTGGCATTAAAATCAGCATTGAATAAAAGATTATGGGGGTGCACTCATCTGGTTAGATCGCGATCGCGATCTCATCCAGGATTGCCCCCCATCCCTTTTGTTGAATCAGTCAGCACTTGTAATATACTCGTGACCGGACTGTTACTTACACACTCCTCCCAATCAACCGTCATCAACCGTCATGAAATTTAGTCACTCTAAAGGCCCATCTGTGAAACTGCGTTGGTTATTTCCTAGCCTTTTAGGACTCTGGCTATGGTCAGCTCCAGTCCAAGCAGCCAGCTTACAATATTGGCGGTTTGATGCCAGAAACAATCGTCTGGAATTTGCCACCAATGGGCGGGTTCAACCTACCGCTCAACTGATTTTTAATCCCACCCGTTTAGTGATTGATTTGCCAGGAACCACTTTAGGTAATCAAATTCGCTCTCAATTTGTATCGACTCCAGGGATTAAACAAGTTAGAACCGGGCAATTTGAACGGAACACCACCCGTATCGTCATCGAATTGACTCCAGGGTATACCCTAGACCCCAGTCAAGTGAGATTTGTGGGGTCTTCTGCTTCCCAATGGACGGTACAATTGCCCCAACCCCAACGAGAGGGAACCACCCCAACACGCCCCAATCCTCCCCCAACCTTAACTTCGCCTCCCAACCCTCGGCCGGTTGCTCAACAGCCCTCCCCGAACCGCAGCACCAATCAAATTGAAGCCGTTCGAGTTACAGGAGATGGTTTTTTTATTCGCACTACCAATCAGCCAGACATTGCCAGGGTAGAGCGCTCCTCAGACCAGCGTCAAATTGAAATCGATCTCAAAGGCGTTGCACTACCCAATAATTTAAACCCAAGACGCTTAAATATTAATAGTCGAGGGGTGAATCAACTGATTCTCAGCCCCTTGGAGGGAGATAATGCCGGAACCCGCATTACCCTCAATGTCAATCCCCAAAGTGCGGATTGGCAAGCTTTACCCAATCGCCTAGGTATGGTTCTCATTCCGAGGGCAGGGAGTGGAACGAATATGTCCGGTTCCAGACCTTGGCCTGCGGGTCGCCAAATTACAGCCGCAGATTCTAATCAGTTTGATCCAACTCAACCACCATTGATTCAGGCGATCGAACTTTCTGGAGGCAATTCCCAATTGGTGGTTCGCGCTACCGGAAGAGTCAATGCTGTGGGTCAATGGCCCAACCCTTCGGTTTATACCTTAAGAGTCTCTCCCGCTCGCTTAGGGGAAAATGTCCCATCGATTCCTGTTGGAGGGAATAGTCCCTTTTCTCGTTTTGATGTCCAACAGGCTGACGAGCAAACTGTGGTGATTTCCATGACTCCTCGTTCTGGGTTCACCTTGGGACAGATCAATCAAGCGGGTTCTCAGGTGATTGCTTTATCTTTGGGGTCAAGTGGTTCAACACTCCCTCCCATCGCCACTTCTCCTAATCCTCGCCCTTCTACTGTTCCCATTCCTGTCCCGCGACCGGCTAATCCACAACCGGCTCCTAGCCGTCCCTCACCGGGTGTCCAATGGCCTCTGCCTTCGACCAGACGCACCCCCAATTCTCGAATTACGATTGTGATCGATCCGGGTCACGGCGGCCGCGATCCGGGTGCAGTGGGGATTGGAGGATTGCGAGAGACGGATGTGGTTTTAGATATCTCTCGCCAAGTGGCCGCTATCCTACAACAAAATGGGATTCAAGTGATTTTAACCCGCGATCGCGAAGTCGAAATCGATCTCGCGCCTCGGGTCAATCTCGCCCAACGGGTAAATGCGACTCTCTTTGTTAGTATTCATGCCAATGCGATTAGTCTGAGCCGTCCGGATGTCAATGGAGTAGAAACGTACTACTACAACACAGGCCTTCGCCTAGCCCAAGCGATTCAAGGTTCCATCCTCCGGAGCATACCGATGAGAGACCGAGGCGTAAAACGCGCTCGCTTTTATGTCCTCCGTAGAACTTCGATGCCTTCCGTATTAGTGGAAACTGGATTTGTGACTGGGGCACAGGATGCTCCCCGGTTAAGGACTCCAGCCTTTAGAAGTCAAATGGCTCAGGCGATCGCCAATGGAATTTTGCTGTACGTCCGGCAAAACTACTAGAGCTAAGTTCGGAAAGTTTCACGCCCTCATCAGGGTTCACTTCCAAGGCTGATGTAGGGATTGTCGGATGAGCAAGGGCGTATCACTATCATCAGCGAGGAAATGGCGTGAAACTTCATTGGCTCTTACCCGGTGTTTTAGGATTATGGCTGCTTTCATCTCCTGTCTATGCAGCCAGTTTGCAAAATTGGCGCTTTGATGCCAGAAGCAATCGTTTAGAATTTACTACCGATACCAATGTCCAACCGAGAGCGCAACTCATTTACGGGCCAACTCGTCTGGTGATTGATTTACCAGGAATTCAGTTAGGCAGACAATTGCGTCAACAATTGGTCAATACCCCTGGGATTGCACAGGTGCGAACCGGGCAATTCAATTCTAATACGACTCGCTTAGTCATTGAACTCAAACCGGGTTATACCATTGACCCCAATCAAGTTAAATTCCAAGGTATTTCCCCTCGTCGATGGGTCGTTCAAATTCCTAATCCTCAACGAGATAGACGACCCATTACACCCCCTCCAGTCTCTTCTCCTCAACCCGCTCCCCCGAGCAGCGCCTCATCGGTAGTCGAAGCGATTCGCGTCACTGGTGATGGATTTTATTTACGGGTGAACGGAGAAAAACCTAACGTTAAATCGGTCAAACGCACCTCAAATCAACAGGAAATTACTATTGATTTTGAGGGGGTGACCTTAGCAAGCGATTTACATCAAAGACCCTTGGTAATTAATAGTCGAGGGGTAAGGCAAATCCAGATGAGCCAATTGCAGGATTCTATTGTCCGGGTGACTCTAGATGTAACCCCTGCAAGTCCAGATTGGCAAGGGTTAACAAATAAGTTTGGAGCAGTAATTATTCCGGTTTCTGGAAGTAGGGGTCAGATGGGTCAAGAAGCACAGCAACCTTGGCCTGCAAATCGGGAATTGGTATCGGCTAATGCTTCTGTTGGCCCTTCTCCTACGCAACCTCCATCACCTTTACCGACTCAAGATGGCATTGCGATTAATGTACCGCCACCAGCCAAACCCTTACCTCCTCCAGCACCTCGTCCCCAACCTTTACCTCCTCCAACAACTAATCCTCGTCCTTCCAACCCCAGACCTCCTCGGAATTCTCGCATTCGGGTAGCCATTGACCCCGGTCATGGTGGCCGCGATCCGGGAGCAGTGGGAAATGGACTCCTGGAAAAAGAGATTGTGATGGATATCTCCAATCAAGTGGCTGCTATCTTGGAGCAAAATGGCGTACAAACCGTGATGACCCGTCGCGATGACCGGGAAATTGATTTAGCGCCAAGAGTTGCGACGGCTGAGAGGGCAAATGCGACATTATTTGTGAGCATTCATGCAAATGCGATTAGTCTGAGCCGTCCAGAAGTGAATGGGTTGGAAACGTTTTACTATCAAACCGGTCAGCGTTTAGCTCGTGATATCCATAATACGATCCTGCAAACTTTAAATATTCGCGATCGCGGAGTTCGTCGTGCTAGATTTTATGTGCTGAGGAAAACATCGATGCCTTCGGTCTTGGTGGAAACTGGATTTATCACCGGTCGGGAAGATTCGGTGAAGTTAGCTAACCCAGTTTTCCGTCGCCAGATGGCTCAAGGCATCGCGAATGGCATTTTGCGCCATATTCAGCAAAATTATTAGTGGGGGGAGGCGCAGCTAAACCCCATGGTGTGAGTGAGTGATTTGGAGTAAAGAGAAATCATGACCATCAATCATCGACCAATTGGGGTTTTTGATAGCGGTGTAGGCGGACTAACGGTTCTGAGTGAACTGTATCGTCAGCTTCCCCAGGAATCGATTATTTATTTTGGCGATACGGCACGCTTGCCCTATGGTACGCGATCACCGGAAGAGATTATTCAATTTGTACGAGAAATTATCACCTGGATGGAACAGCAACAGGTGAAAATGGTTGTCATGGCTTGCAATACCAGTAATGCTTTAGCACTAGAAGCCATTAGCGATGAGTTCTCAACTCCCATCCTCGGATTAATTTTACCAGCCGCTAGAGCGGCTGTTGCTGTTGGTAAACGAGTGGGAGTAATTGCCACTCCTGCAACTGCGGCCAGTCAAGCCTATCGTCAAGCTATGATTGAAGTCGATCCAACGGTTCAGGTATGGCAAGTGGGATGCCCAGAGTTTGTACCCCTCATTGAACAAAATCGCATCAATGACCCCTATACTTACGAGGTTGCCCGCTCCTATTTGCAACCTCTGCTACAACAAAATATTGATACTCTGGTTTATGGTTGCACCCATTACCCTCTTTTAGATTCGGTGATTCGTCAACTACTACCCAAATCGGTACAGGTGATTAATCCAGCCGTTCATGTCGTCAAAGCAACAGGTCAAGAGCTAGATTTGCTGGGTTTGCGGAATGCCTACGCACCTAAGCCCACCCGCTTTGGTGTCAGTGGTTCTCCCCAACAGTTTACTACTCGTTCTCTGTGTTGGTTGGGATATACCCCCCTGGTTGAACAGGTATATTTAAGTCCTGTTCCGGTTTCTAATGCACGAGAGTGCAATAAAGAAAATGCGACCATGTAAGCCATAACTGCTAACCGTAGGGGGGAAAATGTTTCGCTCCTACGAGACGTAGAATAGGGAATAGAATAAAGAGCAACGATGGTATTGTTGGCGATCGCATGGATTTACTGACTCAACGCCATACTCGGTTACTTGGTTCTACCGCTTTGTTAGCTGGAAGAACCGTGTGTGGTGGTGTCTTGGGTACTGGCGTGGCTTCGGTGGTGGCAGGAATTATTGCCAATGATGTGATTCCCCAGTACATGGAGAATCTGACGGTGCGGTTGCGCGATAGTCGGGGGCAACTGGACAATCATGATTTAGCGGAAGCGGTGGGGTTGGCGATTGGACTGCTGATTAAGGCCAGGGTAGAAGCAGGAAATTATGAAGGCTCCAAGAAAGAGCTGGTATCCCTAGCTGAATATACCGCCAGCAACTGGAAAGATATCGCCCAGGGGCTGAAAGTAGGAGAAAATGACAAATTTGACCTGATTGAGGATGATCAGGTTCTGGGCTTGTTTAGCCAGGCTCTGGGCAAGGGAACGGTACAAGTGTTGACGGAAGCGGATTGGTTGGAGTTGTTGGAAGACTTGCGACAGCGTGCGGATGTGGAGTTACGGCAGCATGTTCTCAAAGGGTTGGCGATAGACTTGCGGGATAAGTTTGCGTTTGCCTTGCGGGAAGTGTTGAAGGCGGATTGTTCCGAGGGAGGGAAAGCCTTTGGGGGTTTGGTAATCTCGCTTTTGGGGGCGATTCATGCCGGGTTGCAGGAGGTGCGGGTTCCCCAGGAAAGTCGAGAGGAGGTGAACCAAGCATTGGTGCAACTGGGGAACGTTGAACAGGAGTTGAAGAAAAATCAGGTGCGGTTTGAGCAGTTATCCGAGCAGTTGGGTTTGGGGATAGAGGTAATCTTAGGGGAAATTGAAATCACTCAGGATATCCTCAACCGCTTGCAGGGATGGTTGGGTGATGAGTTACGTCAGATCGGCACAACATTGACAGAGATTGAAAAAACGACTGGCGAAATTAAAGATATTGCTGTTGGAAATAGTGGAAAGCTTGATGAGTTGATCGAAACAGTTGGGACATTTACGCCTACACCCCAACCGGAAAGTACTTCATCCGTCGTGGGGGATGCGTTGCCCCAGATTAACCATTGGCAAGGGAGAACGCAAGAGTTAGCAACAATTCATGGATGGTTGGATGATGACAATCGCAAATTGGGGATTATTGTGGGGATAGCGGGGATGGGGAAAACCGCTCTCGCAGTGAAGGTGTATCGAGAGCGTGAGGATTTTACCGGCAAATATTGGGCAGAGTTGGGGGAACTTCCCCGGTTGGCCAGTTTAGCGCGGCAGGTTTTGCGGGAGTTGGTGGGGATAGATGGGGATATTGTGGAAAAAATGCCGAATGCTCGGTTATCTGAAATTCTGGTACGGGAGTTGCAACGGCAGCGATTTTTGTTGGTGTTGGATAACTTTGAGTCGGTAGTTGGGGATGAGGACTATTTGCACTTTTTGCAACGGTGGTTAGGGAGTTGTCATCAGACGGAGATTTTGGTGACGACGCAGGTTGAGCCAAGGTTATCGTGGGGAGAGAAACCCCAGATATTGCCCTTGAAACGGGGATTATCGAACTCAGAAGGAGCGCAGTTGTTAGCAGCACGGGGAGTTGAGGAACCCCTTGAGGAACGGGAGCAATTTTCCCAGAAAGTAAGCGGACATCCGTTAACGTTGAGTCTAGCGGCAGGGATGTTAAGCAATCAGAGAGGAGAGGAGCGAATAACGCTGGCAAAGTTAACGACAGATATCAGTCAAGGGATGCAGCAGCTTGAAGGAAGGCATCGCCAAGAAAATGTACAGTTGCTGGTGGTTTTGGATCGCTGTTTTGGTTGGTTATCCCCAGTTTGGCAAGAGCGATTAGTGCGGCTGACGGTATTGCGGCAAGGATTCGATCGCCTTCTGGTAGAAGCCATGGTGGGAGAGAATATTGGAGATGAGGAACTGCCGAATCTAGGGATTCAAGGGTTTCTGGTGGCTTTGGAGAAAAAGAATCGCCATGAGCGACAACGCTATGAGTTTCAGCCGTTTATTTTGTAGTATTTGCAGTATCGCGCTGGGGACGCGAAGGAAGCGCACGAGCGAGCGGTGGAGGTGTATGGAAGTCGGTGTGAAATGCCGGAAGAGTGGAAAACGGCAACGGTTGAGGATGTACAGGATTATTTGGAGTTGTTTTATCACCTGTGCCAGTTGGGAGAGTATGTGCAGGCATTTGATGTAATTCGTAATAATCCAGGAGATTATAAGAAGTCAGTTAGTCAGTTTCTATATATACGAGGTTACAATGCTCTGCGGATTGAACTCTATCTGCAATTAGTGCCCCATTTACCCAACCAGCAAGATTGGCGCTATACTGCCTCTTTGACAGAGTTAGGCAACGCTTACGATTCCCAAGGAGACTACGAAAGCGCCATATCCTTCCACCAGCAGTCTCTGGAAATCAAACGAGAAATTGGCGATCGCTCTGGCATTGCCAATTCTTTCATGGGCTTAGGCAACGCTTACGATTCCCAAGGAGACTACGAAAGCGCCATATCCTTCCACCAGCAGTCTCTGGAAATCAGACAACAAATCGGCGATAAGCCTGGAGAAATCAGATCTCTACAAAATTTAAGCATTGCCCACTCTCAGCTAGGACAATATCAACAAGCGAGTTACTACAACCAACAGCTATTAGAACTGCAAGGTTTGGACGCTTTACCGACTGCCCCATGGTTCAAATCCTTTATTCGCTTTGCTCAGAAAGGCTGGTTCAATTTCGCCCTCTGTTTTATTGCCGGTGTCGTGGCGTTTCCCTTTGCCCTGCTCTGGTTTATTGCCGTTCTCCTCTATCGGCGGATTCGATGAACAATGAACAATTAACAACGAAGAGATGTCCGCGTCGTAGCCAGAAACCGGGTTTCTGCCAGAAGTTAGGAGAAGTGCCTTAAATGGGGAAGAAACCCGGTTTCTTTTCGCCTCTCTTCGCAGCCAGAAACTCGGTTTCTTCGAGAAGGATTATTATTGCTCTGTCTCTTCATGATTTAAGATCGCTTGAACACCGCTTTTCAATGGTTCTAGCTTAGTTTGAATAATGCTCCAGATAATTTGAGTATTGATCGAGAAATATGCATGGGCAATAATATCTCGTAGTCCAGCAATCTTTTTCCATTCCACTTGTGGATACTTAATCCGGATCGTCTCAGGAATCTGTTTAGTTGCTTCTCCAATTAGGTAGAAGTTATAAATCACAGCATCTAACGTTCGTCCATCTTCAATCAACTCATCATAGGTTATCGATCTCGTGTAGCTTTGAATTTTGTCAATGCTGCTGAGAATATCAGTCAGATATAAACTGAGATTACGCGACATGGATGGCTTGAGTAATCACGACTTCACGGATTTGAGGCTTGAGGTCTTCTTTGATCACTAAATCGACTTTTCTTGTAAACAGGTCTTCTAGAAAAAACTTTAAATCCATATAAGCATCAAACGTGATTTTCCCTTCAAATTCTACCAGAAAATCCAGATCGCTATCGGGTCTAGCTTCGTTCCGAGCAACAGAGCCAAAAAGTTCTAAAGATTTTACGCCCAAATTATGCAAGGTTTCTGGATGCTCTTTCAGAGTAGAAATAACGGTTTCCTGATTCATAGTTTGATGAAGTAATTGTATAATTACGATATTCTTCCCATTATAGCGATTGCTAGGGAGCTAGAAACCGGGTTTCTGCGACAATCTAGGGGTGGAGCTGCAAGATAAGGAGAAACCCGGTTTCTTTGGGTGGGAGGCGAAGCGCCATTATCGATCGTTGTGACTCAAATTCTCTAGGATTTCGGTAACTGTTTCGACTGGAAGATTCAAGATTTCGGCGATCGCTTCAGGAGAGAAGCAATATTTTCTAGCGCAAAGTACTATAATCACCGTTGAATGTTCTGAGGAAAATTTGGCACTAATTCAGAGGGATCTAATTCACTTTGGATTCTCCCCTGATAAAAAGAGTGTTTAATTTTAACTGGACTCATAACGATTTGTCCCCATTTATTTAATTCAATTTTGAAGGGTAAATCTTGTAATTGTTTATGGGTACAAACGTCTTCCCAGTTCATGATGAGTCACCTAGAACAGTTAAAAAATGAGAGAGAGCGGTTACTTCGACTGCGCTCAGTGACAGCTCTCCATTGCTGACTTTTTGCCTTTTAGCCCACGGGTAAAACTTCTGTTTCTGGAAGTGCTGCTCTGAGGGCGCTTTTCCGTGCTTCAAACAACTCTAAAAGTTTTTCAATCACAATTTGTAGAACATCGGAGGGGAACAGTGCTAAAAAGTCAGAGGCTTTCAGTTCTCCTTTGAAAAAAGCTTTAGCCTGAAGGGTGAGTTCTCGAATCTGATCGAATCCCATAGATTTGACCATAAAGGTACTCAAAGGGGAATTTTTTAGGTCATAGGATGAGTCTTGTAAGCGTCCTTTTTCCAGGAGAGTAAGAACCTCTTTTTCTAGTCCATTTCCGGGTTGATGGGGATTGGTGACTGGGGGAAGTAATTCCTCTAAGACGACTCCGACACTGCCTTCAGTACGCATTTCGCCCATCATGGTGGAGATGGGGATGTTTTTACCAAATTGCAAGGAGAGGGCTTCTAGGAAGGCAATGGAGAGCAGTTTGGTGCCTAAATAGAGACGACCGACATCCATGTTCCGTTGCGATCGCTCAATCAAAAGCTGATACTCTGTTGATTCAGGGACATTGCGAAACTCATGGAAAATAATCTCCGGTTTCAAGAAATTCATGAAACCTTCCATTTTCTGTAATGCTGTGCGATATTGGCTCACCGTATAGGAATTGGAGTTTTTCAGGTGATGGTTGGTTTCTGGCAATAAATTCCAGGTTCCATCTAGGAAGCGAGCCGCACTTTCATAAGCAAAGCTACCGACATCACGATTTGACATTCGTACCGAACTATACACGGTTTCGAGCATGGTTTCTTCCGTGAGTTCAGTTTGGTATTTTTCGTTAACTGCCCTTAGTCTTTTGTATAATACTTCGCTACTACTGAACCCTTCTGGTGTTTTAGAGCGAAAGGGAATCGTGGCTTCAATACAAGCGATAATTTGCAGGATTAGACCCGGACTCAAAAAATCTTCATACACTTTAGCAGCAACTAGGGCGCTGAGGAATTCATTTTGTCCTGTCATGGGGGAAAGTTTTTGTCCAGCCTGGAAGTTAAACAAATCCAAGACCATTTCAAACATGCCATCTTTGGGCAATTTATCCCGGTCTAGGATCAGGAGATCTTCTCCGACTTGACTAATAAAGGGACTAATATAGTAGCTTAAGTTAAAATTTACACTTTTATCAACTTGTACATAGACCACATCGTGAAATAAAGCCGCCAGGACTTCGATCGCATCGTCTCTCCCTCCGACTTCAAAAATATGCTCTGGCGTATGGAAATACCGCCAAGGCCCCGTCATGGTTTGCACAATCAGGTCAGCAATATCGGAAAGCTTACTTGGCTCAACCTTTACCTCTAACTGATCGATCGCCCAAACCAGCTTTTCTAAACATTGTTTTTGGTCATTTTCAAGACTCATGGAGACCTCTGCACCTTTCGTCGATCCAATTGATAATTATCATTATGCACATAAGATAGGAGAGGTGGGAGTGAGCTAGCCAAAATTCACCGCTTCTCCCATCCGTATATTCTCCTGGATTTTTCTATTTTAGGCTTTTTTGGAGGCTAACATGCGTTCTAAACTCATGCCCAACACGCCTAGAGTTACCAAGCCTAACCCTACCCATTGCTGCATTTTGAGGGCCTCAGCAATCAAGAATAAGCTAAATAGAGCCGTCAGAGCCGGACCACTCGCTCCGACAATAGAGGCTAAAGCAGGGCCAGCAAAGCGAATAGCAAAGTTATTGAGCAAGTAACTTCCGAGGGTGAGAAGTCCCAAAATGCTTCCCCCAATCAACAGACCCGTTTGAGTATTCGGTTCAATGACTACACCCAACTCAGGGGGTAAGGGAAACATCAGGGAAATTCCGGAAAAGACAAAAATAGCGGCAAACGACACCAGAGAAAACGGAATTGGGTGTAATTTCTTAGTTCCCATGCCCACTAATAGCACGTAACCCGCAAAGGTAACTCCAGCACCGATCGCCGCCGAGATACCGAGTTGGGTATTGCCTTCGACACCGCCTTGAGGTAGGGCCATGATTCCCCCAGCGAGGATAACAGCCATGGCAATAATGCGAGCCAGGTTGGGGCGATCGCCAAATAGGGCCCAAGAAGCAAACACGGTTACAATCGGATAGATAAAGAAAATCGTGATCGCAATTCCTGTAGGAATATTACCAATGGCGATATAAATACAGACTTGGGACAAAAACAGGAAGAACCCACTGCCAACCACCTTGATCATGTGGTCATAATCATTGGACTCGATGAAGCGCTTCAGATCTGACCAAACGGAAGGATAGAGAAATGTAGCCAAGATCGGAAAGACCAACATCACCACGATCATCCGCAAAAACAGAATCAGCAAAGAATTACCTAACCCTGGAGTAATCAACCCATCGACAGGAAACATATCCAAAACCAGTCGGGGTTCAGGGGAAAGTTTTAATAAGATTTTCAGGGTGACGTTGAATAAAGAAAGGACACAAGCGGATAAGAAGGCTAAGAGTAAACCAGTGACCACTTGACCTTCTTTGGGCTTCGGCTTGGGGCTTGGAGGTGCGGTTGGGGGCCGATTAACCGGTTCTTCCCGAGTAGCCGAAGTAGATATCGGATGTACTGTGGGTTGTGGTTTTTCAATTTGCGATCGCAACCGATGGGCCAAACCCTCTAGCGTTCTGATTTCCTCCAGAAGTCTAGCTCCTTTGTCACCGAGGGGCTGGCCATCTTGATTCAATTGATGGGCCAGTTCCTCTTGTAGCCTTTCCAGGTCTTGATTAACTTTCCTTAAAGTCTCTTCGGCGCTTCTTGCCTTAGAGTTGTCTAAGTCCGTGTTGTCCATTGATGTTCACTTGAAAGACGACGGGTAGGGGGCGAAAGCCCTTTCCAGAAGTAATAAGGCCTTTGTTGCTTTAAGCATAGCGATCCAAGGGAGAGAACGGAGGATTTTTGCTAGGAATTTAACAATCTTAATGAAGAACCAGCAAGGAGGATAGCCGTCACTGCACCCAGGCGCTTTTAACCCACAGAGCGAGTTGATCTGTGCCGTGTTTATGCCCAAAACAGGCGAACTATTGCCAAGATAGTAGCACTTATACTAGCAGTCAGGGGAAGGGTGATTGCCCAAACTAGGCCAATTTCTCTGAGGGTCTTGAATTTGAGGGGGGAAGAGGGCGATCGCTGTACTAAACCAATGCCAACGACAGCACCCACGAGAGCATGGGAGGTGGAGACGGGAAACCCAAACCGGGAGGCAAGTAAAATGGTGGTAGCCGTAGCCACTTCGGCGCAAAATCCACCACTGGGTTTGAGGGGGGTAATGTTTTCGCCGACAGTAGAAATTACGTTTTTACCCCAAATGGCTAATCCGAAAACAATGCCGATCGCCCCAACGATTAAACTCCAGAGGGGGACTTGAAAGTTTCCCGGCATCAGCATATCCCCCTGTCTAATTTGGCTAATCACGGCTAAGGGGGCGATCGCATTGCCCACATCGTTGGAGCCATGGGCAAAGGCGACAAAACAGGCACTAATGACCTGAAATTGGGCAAAGAGTCCTTCTAGGGGTTTCTCTGAGCTAAACTGATGCCAACTGAGGGCTGTCAGGCCGAGAGTTCCCAAGGCGGCTGTGCCAATCATGGCGGTATGATTGGGAAGATGGGGAATGGAGAAATTGGCAAATAGGGTGGGCAAAACGATCGCCCCAAAGATACTGAATAAACCCGTACAGATCCAGGGAATCCATTCTTGCAGCCTGAGCTGGGATTGAGGATGGTCTAAAATCCCAGCTTTGAGGCGATGATAAAAGACCATGGCCAGGCTACCACTGACCACTGGGGTAATGACCCAAACGAGGGAAATGCGTCCCAGAGTAGACCAATCCATGGCTTCTGGGCCGATCGCCACCCCACTAAATCCAGCGATCGCCCCGATAATGGCATGGGAAGAAGCCACAGGTAATCCAAAGCGGGTAGCGATTTGTAACCACAGTCCGCAGGTGAGCAGTACAGAAACCATCCCCAGAAAAAGAAGTTGCAGATCGGGGGCAAATTCTTCTAGATGAATCAAGTCGGTGGCTAAGGTTTCGGAGACTCGAGAGCCAAACCAAACTGCTCCGGTAAATTCTAAGATGCCCGCAATCAAGACCGCTTGGGTGAGGGTAATGGCCTTCGATCCGACAGATGTTCCCATGGAATTGGCTACATCATTCGCGCCTAAATTGCAGGCGACGTAGAAGGCCAGTAGAACAGGTAAGAGTAAATCCATCCAGTAATACCTAATTTAAGCTTGATGGGAGAGAGAGTCACAATTATGATCCAAAAACGGATTTTAGGGTTAGATCCAGGATTAGCCCGTTTGGGGTTTGGCCTTCTGGACTGCGAGCAATGCGAGGATACCCAAGAGGAGCGCTTGAATCCCTTGGATTTTGGGGTAATTACCACTCCGAGTTCCCAAGCTGTGGGAGATCGCCTCTGTACCCTTTATGATGACCTGCAAGCGATTGTCACCCAGTGGAAACCGGATCTAGCGGCGATCGAAAAATTGTTTTTCTATCGTATGGGCAATACGATTCTGGTGGCTCAAGCACGAGGGGTGCTGCTCCTGGTTTTAGCTCAACACCAGATTCCTATGGTTGAATATACGCCTGCCCAAGTCAAGCAAACTCTGACCGGATATGGCAAGGCTGATAAGGAGGAAGTCCAAGAATCGGTGATGCTAGAGTTAGCTCTAGAAGAGATGCCTAAACCAGATGATGCGGCTGATGCGTTGGCGATCGCTTTAACGGCCTGGTTTTGCCAATTCGATTAACCCTTAACAATTAACTATTATGATCGCTCTTGAAAAACTAACCACGACCCAAGCTTATCAATTTTGTGGCACTGTAGATTTATATAATTCCTGTGCAACGGAAGAGTTAGCAACCCAGGCGGCTGGCGATCGGCAATTTCACCTCATCGGATCTCCCCAAAACAATGCTGTTCCCATCCTCTTATCTGAAGACGATTATTCTTGCTGGTTATCTTTGAACGACTTAGACAAAATCAACCTTGCCTTAGCACCCTATCAACCGCATCCCGTCTCCCGTGCTGAAATTGAAACAAGGATCGATCGCATCATTGCCTATACCCAATACGCCATGAATCAACCCCATCACTATCTGTGGGGAGGAACAGTTCCCCCTAATTATGATTGTTCTGGATTAATGCAAGCTGCTTTCGCCTCGGTCGGGATCTGGATACCCAGAGATGCCTATCAACAACATAATTTTACTCAACCCATTGCTATTGAAGAAGCCGAACCCGGAGATCTACTATTTTTCTCTTCTAAACAACGGGTTACCCATGTCGCGTTATATTTAGGCGATCGGAACTATATTCATAGCTCTGGAAAAGATAACGGTCGCAATGGCATTGGTATAGACCCTTTATCCTCTGAAGGAGATTCCTTGAGTCGATATTATCATCAACTATACTGTGGTGCAGGTCGAATTATTACAGGCTATATCAGTACTGGCAATCCCAACGCTCAATTTGAATGTCCTATCACCGATCAATGAATTCATGAAAATCGGGCGTTTTATTGGTATAGCGGTTTGTGTTGTGTTCTGGGTTATAGCAGTTCAACCCTTGGCGATCGCTCAATTGCCTATTGCAATCGATCGGGATGATTCCTGATTTTTAAAACTGATAACATTGGTTATTAATGCAGAGTTGAATCAGAACCGATCGCCCTCGATCGTCAACTTTAATTTCTACAACAAAGGGTTGACTTTCTTGTTGTTGCGATAAGTTGATTTCCTCATTAATTTTCTGCCGTTGATCTTCTGGCATATAATAGGTTTCTAACCCATAAACCAATTGTCCTTGATTCACTCGTCCCCGTAAGGCAATTTGATTAGAGGGTAAGTTTTGCGGTAAACGAGGACTAACGGCGATCGCACTCCAAGGTTGTGGTAGTTCTCCCTGTTGTTGTCCTTGCGGTCGTTCCAAAATCAGATAAAACTCTCGACTGAACTGGTTTGGCTTACTCGACAATTCATCCCATCCAGGAAGATTCTGCAAGGTTTCCCAGCGAGAAATATCATAACTCAAGGTTTGGGAATAGCCCCGTAACCAATCGTAGGGGTCAACCGGTTGGGTTTGTAAAATCACCGTTTTGCCTGTGATTCTAGTATAGAACGCTTGACCCGGAATGGCTACGACTAAGCCTACCTGAATAGCTAAGGGCACAATTAAGCGCCACCAGGGAATCTGAGAGCGTTTTAGGGAAGTTGGTAGAGGTTGAGAAAGGACAGATGGGGGAATAGAGTTAGACATAAACCTATTGATTATGCAGTGTTCTTAAGTAATTTTTCAAACTCGCTTATCCGCTCCACAATCTTGAGCTGCTCTTAAAGCGATCCAGGTTTAACAAAACTGATTTCAGAAACTTGTCCATCTGCTGTTAATACGAGTGTAATTAAATTACGAGGGCCTTCTCCTGGGGCAGCATAACTTTCAATTGGCCGGTCATAGTTGTAGAGTTCCCGATTGCGATCGCTCAAATCAATGGTGTTTTCAGTATCGAGAATCCTAGCATACTCTAGAGCTTGTGCCCGAGAAACCGGTCTACGAGGAAAAACAACTGCTCGATTTCCCCCCTCCAGATAAGCACGAGCCAGAATCACCACATCTTGAAATGCATATTGTGATTGAGTTTGATACAACTCAGAGTAAGCTTGATATAACTCAGAGGGTGAAAATAAGTCTGGGCAAGTACCTATCGCACCACAGAATTGTTTATCCTGTTGAATTTCTGCAAATAAAGCAGCATCTAAAGAGCGATTTTGATACTCTGTATTAACACCGTAAGCATCGGGATTCATACCCGCGAAATAGGGATCGGGATTCGGCCCACTCGCTACTGTGGCAATGACAGCCAACACTGGACCATTATCTAAAGCCCGATCTTGATAGACAAACTCAAACCGACAGGGGGCCAAACCTGTACCCGCACAATCAACAACTTCCTCATACCCTAAGTCATACATTTTTTGTAACAACCCCCCAGGATTGTAGTGGCGCACGGGGCCGGTCGTTTCTATAGTATGGGGAATCCATCCCTGTGCTATCAATCGCCTCCGTACTTCTCCATAGCGCAGACCGTTTTCAGTCTTCCATTGCTTATTTAATGCGGAGATGCTCGCTGGGCCTAGTGCGTGAGTAGCAGAGGTTTGTGAGGGAGCCGAGTCTGTAGAGTTGGCTTCTCCCCCATTCGAGGACTCGATTTCAGGAACTGAAGAAGAGCGAGTCGAGTGTTCAGTCACCTCAGAGGAAACAGAGGTACAGCCTAGAAGACCTAAGCTGGTCGTCAAGAGTAGGGTTGCCAGGCGAGCAGAACATTTCCAAGCCAATGTTTGAGTTTTGATCATTTGTAGAAGTTAGGGAATAGAGAGTAGGGAATAGGGAATAGGGAATATTTCTTTTCCTGCCCACCCTACTCCAGTAAGATCGACTATTCTTAATTTTTTTTTTCAAACCAGAATCCGGCTGCCATGACACCTAAGCCGCAGAGAATGAAGACAATAGATTTTAATAATAATCCTGTCTCATATTCTAACATGCGGCTAATAATTTGACTGGTCAATAATATTAACCCACTCCAAAATCTTAAGCGAGTTCCTTGTTTTAATCCGATACGAATTAAGTTCACGGCTAAGAGAAAGATCTCAATATTGATGATTAAGGGGGCGAAAATGGGTAATGGATAGATTAGACTGTGCCAGAGGAACAGAGCGCTAGTTATGGTTAAAAGATTGATGACTAGAAAGCTAGAACTATCGAAACGCCGGAGATCGCCGGATCGCCGAGATTTAGCCAGTTGAAACCACTGCCATACCGTTAGCCCTACTAAGGCAAAAATATCGAGACTTAATTCCCATCCCCCTAGGGTGTCGTCAATATTACCCCAACCACCCCAGCTATTCCACCATCCATGGAAGGAAAAGAGGTATAACTGTAGAGCAATCAGCAATAGGGCTAATCTACGAGCAAGGGGCTGAAACAGTTGGCGATCGCCTTTGGCAACTTCGATCGCGCGATCGTTGTAACCCCACAAAAATGCGGGTGGCAATGTTAACCCTAATGTCAGTTTAACTACGGTGGGAACGCTCCATACGCCGATCGCCGCAAGCTGTATCCATACGGTAGGAATAAACGCTATCATCATTAAGGCGAAAATGACCCGTGAATTCCACCAACGAGCTAAAATAATTCCGACTACCCCCGTAATTAAGGGTGCATGTTGCAAAATTCTGGCAATTCCTGGTAATCTCCCGATAGACAACCAATCATCTAGACTCGATCCATAGGCAAGAGCCATTAACACAAGGGAAACAAACCCTAAGAGAGTCATTCGCAAGCTAATAGCTAAACTGGTTACCCCCAATCCCCAAATCAGATAGAGTTGATAAATGGGGCCATCTAAGTGAAACATTTGGGACATCAATCCCAAGTTCGCACCCAGGAGAAGAGTGCCCAAGAGCAATAAACCTTGGCCAAATCGATGTTGCCATCGATCGGAGGTAAATCGCCACAAGTAAAATCCAATACCATGAGTGAGGATTAAACTCGATAGTAATATGCCTATTTTGAGCGATCGCGGCCATCCTTGCCAATTTGCTGCCACAAATGCGATCGCTCCCAATCCCAATAATACTGCTCCTAATCCCACCAATACAGCAATAAATCGGTTACTGGCGGCTGCTTCCAGGCGATCGAACTGATAGCGATCGGATAATTGAGTATAAATTTGATCAGAAATCAACCCTTCAGATTTCCAAATTTCAGCCTCTTGGCGTAATTGGCGACGAAATTTCTCGGCCATAAGATTACTCGATCTTCTCAGTTAAGTGAATTCACTGAAGTTGCTCGCGACCGTTACGAACCACCCGCAACATCTCGCCTAGACGACTTTCAAGATCCTGCAATACCTGATCTGCATAATCATCAGCTCCTTTTTGAATCATCTCACACTCTTCCAGAAGTTTCTGACGCTGGAGTTCTAAATCTTGCGTGGACTGTTTTTCTAACTCCTGTAATTCCAAAACTAAATTTTCCTTCGTCTTTTGGCACTCCTGTAGCGTTTGTTGCCAAATGGCTTGAGCTTCCTGTTCCGCTTGCTGGACTAAGCTCATTTCGTCTAAAATCTCACTAGCCTGTTGTTCTGCGGTACTAATGAGATCCTGAGAATACCGTTTCGCTTTGAGCATAATTTCATCCCGATTACTCACCAAAGTCACTGCTTGCTCAAAGACTTTGGGTAAATGAAACTGAATTAACTCAATTTGATCTAATAACTGGTCTTCATCCACAAACGTATAGTGAGTCCAAGGAATGCCAGTACTCATCAAAATCATTTCCTTGAGGCGCTCTAATTCTTCTTGAATATCAACTTCTGGTTTAGTATTGAGTCCACTGGTTCCATTGGCGGAAGATTCGGCCTGGGGGGGTTCGTGGGGTTCACGTTCTGAGTTTATGGGGGAGGGGTCTTGTTGTAGCATTTATAGATATCGAGGGCAACGTGATGGGGAACTAGGTGATTGATGGAAGCGCCAAATTTAGCGATTTCTTTAACCAGACTACTACTCAGAAAGCCATATTCTGTAGACGTTGCCAGAAACACCGTTTCGATTTCCTCTAGGAGGGTTTTGTTGGTGTGGGCCATTTGGAGTTCTTTTTCAAAGTCTGATACCACTCTCAGACCCCTCAGCAACACTTGGGCCTGCTGCATTTTAGCATAGTTTACGGTTAGACCATCAAAACTGTCAACTTTGATATTGGTTAAATGTTCGGTGGCTTTTTGGATCTGACTAATCCGCTTAGTCACTGAAAAGAGGGGATTTTTGTTGGGGTTAACCATGACAACCACAATCACCTCGTGGAATAGATTACAACCCCGTTCAATGATATCGAGATGTCCTAGGGTGATTGGGTCGAAGCTTCCTGGGTAAATGGCAGTTAGGGGTGAACCCATAAATTGGCCCATTAGATGAAGTACATGAGGATTATAAAATTAAAAATTAATAATCAACAATTATTAATTTTTAATTTTTAATTATTACCCATTCCCCAATCGAATTTCAGTACATAGAGAGGCAAAAACAGTTTCACCAGAGACTTGGGTAAGACTGGTTCGGAGGCGAAAGTTGGGGGAAGCAAACCAGATACGGTCTTCGGAAACTTGCCCTTGGGATTCTATTCTTAAGGTTAGAATTTCGTCTTCATCTAGAATAAAAGAACCCGGAGGAGAACCGTCAAGGGAGGAGAAAAATTTGCCCCTCTGGGGGGTTTGAACATCACTATCGCCCACCCAAACCAATAGACGCTCTCCCTTGTAGGATTGGGCAGAGGGATCAATGGTGGCTTCCCAGGTTACAAGAGTGCCTCCTAAGACGTTTTTTAGGCCATGGCGATCGCTAAGTGCCTTTACTTTGGGGTCATCGCTGGCTAGAAAATCGACATAGAGGGTAGATTTGCCGGTCTGGGTTTGACTGGATTCGACCGGATGGGCAGTGCGCTGGGAAAACCATTTCCCCGCAGTCTGTTGTAAAAATTCCGTAATATTCATTAAAACTCTCGTACTATCTCCACAAGTTGAGCATCAGTATTGGGAAAAAAGCCAAAATTCTATTTTAGAGCTACAGGAGACGATTCAAGCGATCGCATCTTATGAGATGATAGGTAAGGCAATCCGGAACATTATAGCCGGTTGTCTGGATTGGTGAAGTTAACCGGCTTGTCCCCAACTCTTAGCCCAAAGAAGCAACGAAACGAGTTAACAGGCTTCCCTATCCTCAATTTTTGCACTCATCTCCAGCCCTTGGAATAAAAACCCTTAAAGCATGACCGAATCAACTGAGATATCTCCCAAATCAACTGAGATACCCTATCTATTACGCGCTACCCGTGGCGAAGTTCTCTCACGCCCCCCCGTTTGGATGATGCGGCAGGCAGGACGTTACATGAAAGTATACCGCGACCTGCGAGATAAGTATCCGAGCTTTCGGGAACGCTCCGAAAATCCCGAATTATCCCTAGAAATTTCTCTGCAACCCTATCGGGCCTTTCAACCGGATGGGGTGATTCTGTTTTCCGATATTCTCACGCCCCTACCGGGAATGGGAATTCCTTTTGATATTGTCGAGAGTAAAGGGCCAGTCATTGACCCCCCGATTCGCTCTTTACAACAGATAGAAGCAGTAACTTCATTAAACCCAGAAGAATCATTGCCCTTTGTGGGTCAAGTGTTGCGAGAGCTACGGACAGAAGTGGGGAATAAGGCGGCTGTGTTGGGCTTTGTGGGTTCTCCTTGGACGTTAGCCGCTTATATGATTGAAGGCAAAACCTCAAAAACCTATAGCAACATTAAGCAAATGGCTTTTAGTGAGCCAGAGATGTTACACCAACTGTTGGGTAAGGTGGCTGATTCGATCGCGACTTATGTCAAATACCAAATTAAAAATGGCGCTCAAGTCGTACAATTATTTGACTCTTGGGCGGGTAATCTCAGTCCCATTGACTATGAAGCTTTAGCCCTACCCTATCAACAACGGGTGGTTGAGCAAGTGAAGGCTGAATATCCCAACACGCCCCTGATCCTATATATTAGTGGTAGCGCCGGTGTTTTTGATTTGATGCCTAAATCGGGAGTCGATATCATTAGTGTAGATTGGACCGTGGATATGAGGGATGCTCGGTCTCGCTTACCAGAAACCATGGGGGTACAAGGCAATGTCGATCCAGGTGCGCTCTTTGGCTCTAAAGACTTTATCCGCGATCGCATGTTAGACACCGTTCGCAAAGCGGGCAACAAGCGTCATATCCTCAACCTCGGTCATGGGATTTTACCAGGAACCCCTGAAGAAAATGCCCAATTTTTCTTTGAAACAGCGAAACAACTGGATCTGGCTACCTGTTAACTGATTATGACTCTAACCCCATCAACCCCGAAAAAAAAACGGATTTTCATAACCGGTGCCAGTGGTTGCATCGGCCACTATATTGCTGAGTCACTAATTCAAAAGACCGGTCATGATTTGTTTTTGCTGGTGAGAAAACCAGAAAAATTACAATTCGACTATCAAGCGCGATCGGGAATTACTATATTAGAAGGCGATTTGCGCGAGATTGGCCAATATAACGATCTGTTAAGTACGGTCGATGGGGCAATTTTAGCCGCTACTGCTTGGGGTGGCCCTAGAGAAGTGTTTGATATTAATGTGGTTAAAACTATTCAATTGATCAAAGCCTTAGATCCGAATGTTTGTAACCAAGTCATCTACTTTTCTACTGCCAGCATTTTGGGTCAAGATAATCAGCTTTTACCCCAAGCAGGACAGTTGGGAACCGATTATATTCGCTCTAAGTACGATTGTTATCAGCAACTGAGCAAACTAACCAGTGCCCCTCCCATTTCCATTGTTTTTCCTACCTTAGTATTTGGGGGAGATGAGAATAAACCCTATTCCCATCTATCCTCTGGATTATCAGAAATTCCCAAATGGATTAACTTGGCTCGTTTTTTTAGCGCCGATGGTAGTTTTCATTTTCTTCATGCTTATGATATTGCCCAAGTCATTACCCATTTGGTCGATCATACCCTTCCCTCCGATCCCAATGAAAGTTTTGCCTTTGCCCATCATTTAGTTTTAGGAAATCCCGTTCTTAGCGTCGATGAAGGGATTGCCCAAATTTGCCAGTTTTTACAGAAAAAAATCTATTTTCGGATTCCCCTATCTGTTGCTTTAGCTGATACCCTCATTGGTATTTTGCGGTTAATTGGGGTGAAAATTCAAATGGGAGCTTGGGATCAGTTTTGTATGCGCTATCGCCATTTTCGCTATCAAAACCCAGTTAGTCCAGAGACTCTAGGTTTAACGACTTATTGTTCAACCTTAAGTGATTTACTTAAAATTAGCAGTATTCGGTCAGTCGCCCAGACTGAGTGATGTTTTCTGGATGGGGAGGACACGGGGACGCGGAAATAGCCCATTGTCTATGCCCCATTCCCTATCCCCTATTCCCTATTTCCCCATGACTAGCCCATCGACACCTCAAACCGATCCCACCTGGCTGAGTATTATTAAACTCTTGCGCTGGAATAAACCTGCCGGTCGGTTTATTTTGATGGTTCCAGCGTTATGGGCGGTATTTCTGGCAGCACGGGGAACTCCGCCCCTTCCCCTAGTGGGGGTCATCATTGTTGGCACATTCGTTACCAGTGCTGCGGGTTGTGTGATTAATGACCTATGGGATCGCAATATTGATCCAGAAGTAGAACGGACTCGTAGCCGTCCCCTCGCTTCTCGCGCCCTCTCCATTCAGGTTGGAGTGGCGATCGCCATTTTAGCTCTGCTGTGCGCTGCTGTCTTAGCCCTCTATCTCAACCGATTTAGCTTTCTTCTGTGCGTCGCTGCTGTTCCCGTCATTGTCTTTTATCCCACCGCTAAACGCGTATTTCCTGTTCCCCAACTTGTCCTCTCCATTGCCTGGGGATTTGCCGTACTGATTAGCTGGAGCGCCGTTACTGCTAACCTCGAACCGGCAACTTGGGTCCTCTGGAGCGCAGTAATCCTCTGGACTCTAGCATTTGATACAGTCTACGCCCTCCCCGATCGCCAAGATGACCAACGGATTGGTGTCAACTCCAGTGCCCTGTTTTTCGGCGATAAGACTCCCATCGCTGTAGGCATCTTTTTTACCGGAACTGCTGTTTTATTAGCCTTAGAGAGCCAATTCATGGCATTAAACTGGACATTTTGGTTGGGGTGGAGCCTCGCCATTATCTTCTGGGCGAAACAGGTTTACGATCTCCTGCAACCGGAAGTTTCCCCCACCCTCTACGGTCAAATTTTTGGTCAAAACGTGATCATCGGCTTTGTCCTCTTAGCTGCGATGATTTCCGGCACACTCTTGGCTTAATCAAAGGGCTTACTCCTGACTATAGCAGTGAAAGAGTTGATTAGGACAGTGAGGTTATGGTTTGAGGCAAGAGGCAATAGGCAAGAGGCAATAGAAAATGCCCTAACTCTCCCTTTCTCAGCTATAGCAGCTCTCTGGAGTCCAAACCGGTTGCTCTCCCTGTCCCCAAAACCCATCAAATTTAGTCACAGAAACATCACCCGCCCCTAGGGGGATGTGGGTGGTTTTTAATTGAGAAGCCGGATTTCT
This sequence comes from Roseofilum sp. SBFL, assembly GCF_017746885.1. Classification (NCBI taxonomy): domain Bacteria; kingdom Bacillati; phylum Cyanobacteriota; class Cyanophyceae; order Desertifilales; family Desertifilaceae; genus Roseofilum; species Roseofilum sp. SBFL. Next base: position 62,673 of record NZ_JAGHZH010000053.1, read on the forward strand.
TCAAGAAACCCGGCTTCCGGCTTAAATCGATAATTGGTATATCGTTTCTTAAATTTTTGATCTTAAAACACGGTTGATCTGATCGATTGTGTGCTTAAGCTAAGGCAAGGTCTTGATCTAAATCATCCTCAACTACACTCAAGTTGGGGCGTGACTCTTTGAGGGCAACAGTTTCTAAAGAATTAGACTGGGTTTCAATCGCGGTTAAGGGTTCATACTGCCAAAGTCCTAAACCTTCCCAAGACGGGGCAAAAGCTGGAATAGCTAAGGGACAAGCTTTCCATCCACCGCGCACAGGAACATTGAGTTGTTGGCAGTTGCCCCCTCGCCGACCTTCAGGAGTAAAGTGGCGGCAATACCGACAAGCGGAGGTTTGACAATTGGAATTGTTCATGGCAGATCCTCAATAGGGGGCGGATATCGGCTTCTATTCTATTTTCAGTTATCTTTTAGAGAAATTGAAAATAGCTTTATACTTTTTTTATGTTTGCTTTAAATTTGGACATGAATTCTCCGTTTCCACTATCATCTCTTTCAGGAATAAGGGGTTATTTCCGGGATAAACGATTGGGGATCAACAAGACTGCCCCAAGTGCGCTGATGCTTAATCTGGATCGCCTCCGTTATAATCCGGGTAATAAAAATACGGATGAAGGACGGATTCCTTGCTCTTGGTTTGCCGTTAGAGCGATCGCCAAAACGTAGTCAGTATTACCAAAAATCCCGAGAAACATAGCTCGAATTTAAATGTTTGTGAATAAAATTCTAGGGTCTCCCTATCATTACGCATCAAAATAAGATACAATCAACCCTCAAATAAGCAGATTCACCGAATCACTACGGCAAGACCTTGGCGATGAGTAACCGTTTTCCTGCAAAACCAGCACCCCAACCCCACCAGACCTATGCCATCTCCCTACCGCTGCAAGCGGCTCTCACGAGTCTCAATGTCAGCCTAGAGGAAGAACTAACCCGATATCGGCGATATCGCCAAGGATATACTCCACCTCTGAAAAGCTATGCGTTAACGGCAACAGCGCAAGGACATGGCGGAAAAACCTTAGAGTTAGTCTCACCGCCGCCTCCAGAGCGCTCCCAACCGAAGCGCCCCCCCTCTCCAGAGACGCTAGAAACTGCTCCAGAACTTCCAGCCTCTCTATCTCCCTCGGCGGATACTGATTCAGGGGCTGCCCTATCCACCTCTTTTGCCCATCAAAACCTGGCTGAACCGGATACAGGGTTTGAAGCCGACAGTCCCCCAGAGGATTATTTGGAATCTTCAGAAGAATTGCTCAGAAGTTTAGCCGAGGAAGAAGAGGAAGACGAAAGCTCTATCCCTACCCCAGCATTTAATCCCTGGCTTACTCCTCTGGGGATCGGTTCCACACTGCTCTTGATTCTGCTGTGCATTACATTTGGGGTGATTTTTCTTAATCCTTCTCTGATGCGCTACTTGTTTCCCAATAGTCCCTTCCGGCAGCCTAATCCCACCGTTCCTGAATCTGCTCCAGAACCTGCGACAACTCCAGCTAATTCTTCTAACGTTTCCCACTCTTCCCCTCGCCCAACTTCAGAATTTGGCCAGTTAACCCTGGAGAGTTTGAGTGTTCTGGAACCCAAGCAATCTCCCCAACCCTCTCCAGTGGTTTCCCCGATTCCGGTGGCTTCGCCTGTAGTCGCGAAAGCTCCAGTAGAGCCGCCCACTGCCTCGGAGTCTAACCGCTCATCAGGGCTGAATTTGCGGGTGTTGAGCTTGCCGATTCTTTCCGCTGCACCGGAACCAGAATCAGAATTGCCTCAACCGCCAACGCCTCAAGTGACACCTGTACAAGCAGTTGAACCTTCAGCCCCTTTACCTCCTGCTCCTCCAGTTGTGCCTGGGGTGACTGCTCCCCCCAATCCTCACGAGTTGCCCCAGTTGGAAGCAGCAGCACCTATCATGCCTCCAGAGGTTCCGTCATTTGCTGAACCGGTACCTGAACCTGTCCCTCCTCAAAATTATCTTCAGGGCTTTACGGGATCTGTTCCTATCCCAGTAGATATGCCTCCAGAACAGGAATGGATGCCGGAACCGGTGGCGACTTTGCCGGAGTCCGAGAATGGTCAATCCTATTCTGTCGTGGCTCATTATGAGGATGGAAATACGATGGCGAAAATTCAAGCCTTGGTTCCCAACGCTTATTTGCGCAATTTTGCGGATGGAATTTATGTGTATTTGGGGTCATTTTATCATCGAGAAATGGCAGAAACGTTCGTGGAGGAACTGAAAATTGAGGGGATTTCTGCCAAAATTTATGATGATGAGTAAATGGGGATGGGATTATGAGTGTTGTCGATCGCCTATTTCGTGCCGTTCGTGCCCAGGTGAATGACTGGATCGTTCAACGGCAAGACCCGGAAAAGCTCCTAGAGACTGCTATCTTAGAATTGCAAGATGATATGGTGCGTCTGCGACAATCGGTAGCTCAGGCGATCGCCGTGCAAAAACGTACAGAACGACAATATCATCAAGCTACGGTAAGTGCCGAGGATTGGCACAAACGGGCCCAACTCTCCCTAGAAAAAGGGGATGAAACTCTAGCCAGAGAAGCTCTAACCCGACGCAAACCTTATCTAGAAACAGCGCGACTGTTCCAGGAACACCTGCAACAACAAGGGGATGTGGTGGATCGTATGAGGAATGATTTACGCACCCTAGAAGGCAAAATAGCGGAGGCTAAAGCGAAGAAAGAACTTTATATTGCCCGCGCCCGTGCTGCCAAAACCTCCGAACAGTTGCATCAAGTGATGAATCAATTGAATCCTAGAGGTACATCAGCGGCTTTAGAGCGGATGGAAAATAAAGTACAAGAACTCGAAGCCCAAGCTCAACCGAGTTCCGAATGGGGAAAAGATCCTGTAGAGAACCAATTCCAAGCTTTAGAATCAGGGACAGAGATTTCCGTAGAGGAGGAACTAACGGCGATAAAAACGCAACTAAAAAGTCAAGTCCCCAGAAGCCAGTCCGAGTACGATCGAGAATTAGAGGAGTTGCGATCGCGACTCGATCAAATCGGTAATGAGTAATGCGACATTTTCTCTATGTCTCCGTGTCTGGAGTATCCTCCACTCCCCCACTCCCTATTGCCTTTTCCCCTCCACTATAATCTGTATATAGACATATAGACCCTGACAGGAAAGCAGAATTAGAATTATGGGATTATTCGATCGGATTGGCCGAGTTCTGAGAGCTAATATAAACGACCTTGTGAATAAAGCAGAAGACCCGGAGAAGATACTCGAGCAGTCTATTATTGATATGCAGGAAGATCTGATCCAACTTCGGCAAGCGGTAGCTAGTGCGATCGCCAGCCAAAAAAAGAGCCAGCAACAATATAATACAGCCCAAAATGAAGCCAATAAATGGCAGCAACGGGCGCAACTGGCTCTACAGAAGGGCGACGAAAATCTAGCCCGGGAAGCGTTGCAGCGCAAAAAAGCTCAGGCTGACAGCGCCACAACCATTAAAGTTTCTTTAGAGCAACAAACCGCTCAGGTAGATACCCTGAAGAAAAACTTAATGCAGCTAGAGGGCAAGATTTCTGAGGCGAAAACCAAGAAAGACATGCTCAAAGCACGGATGCAAGCAGCTAAAGCTCAAGAAAACTTGCAGAATACCGTCTCGAACATCGGAACCAGTAGCTCCCTCGCTGCGTTTGATCGGATGGAAGAAAAAGTGCTGCAAATGGAAGCCAGAAGCCAGGCAGCCTATGAGATTGGCGGTACAGGGATTGAAGAACAGTTTGCAGCGTTAGAAGGGAGTGATGTTGATGACGAATTGGCTGCCATGAAAGCCCAGTTAACTGGCGCATCACCCAATCAAGCTGCTCTTCCCCAAGGTACTACTGATTCAAGTCACTCGGCTTCAGAAGTTGATGATGACTTGGAGCAACTGCGCCGAGAACTCGATAAAAGCTAGGATCGGTTTAGCAATTAACAATTAATAATTTAAAATAATTGTTAATTGCTAATTGTTAAGTATTAATTATCTGGTGATGGTTATTCTGCCTCTACGAACGATCGCCTTACAGATGCTATGCTTATGGGTGGCGATCGCCATTGAATCCTATTTTCTCCATACTCAACTTCAGCTTCATCCCCGTTTTAGCATTTTTTATGCCGCTACACTGAATTTGCTTGCCAACCTGATTGGTTGGTTCTTATTCTTTAATTTAGAACTCTTATTGCCCAATCCCATTCGCCAAAATTTAATTGATTTAGTCCTATTTGGCCAGTGGGAGCGATCGAGTCTATCCTGGATTTTACTAGCAATTATCGGTGCTTTTCTGATTGGCTGGTTTGTCAAACGGCAAGGATTAGCTCTTCTGCGTAATATTCGCAAGATGTGGATACAAAGAAAATATGGAGAAGGAGGATTTAGTATCGCTGCCCGTGAAGCCTTTATCGAAAAAGCAATTTCTCGCACCGTATTTAATGCCCATTTGATGAGTAATAGCGTTATCTTACTTGTGGTGCTAATGAAATTTATTCGGTTCAGTTTGAATACGCCTTAACCGATTCATGCACAACTTTATTCAACTGTTCAAGACTTTATTTTCTAAGCCGCCTACCCTCTGGCAAATCTTGTTTATTATCGGTTTTGGGTTCTGGACTATTGCGGCTTTAATGCCCATCTTCAAACTGGAAAAACTGCAAGAGCCAATTGCTTTCTTTGGGTTTCTCACTTTACTCTATGCCCTATGGATTTTCCTGAGTCAATATACTCTAGACTGTTGGGGTATCGATTTCAAACCCATCATTATCTGGTTGATTTTCTCTCTGATTATCAGTAGGATCCTCGATAGAGTTTCACAAAAAGTGTTGTGGGTGAGCTATCCAGAATCGATCGCCCTCACTCAGCTCTTACCTGATGCGATCAGAATCCGCTCCCTCGATCTCGGATCGGTAGAAGGGAAAAAACGCCTACAAAGAAATATTATCATTCTTCTGAGTAGTTTACTCATCAGTTGCTGGATTTACTTTTACTTCATGATTGATGAATGGGCGATCGCCAATCCAAAGTTGGTGAACCAGAACATGGATAACAGCTTATTTGTGATAAAATTAGACCTAGAAAAACTCCGATCGCCATTCAGCTCCGACTAATTTATCCTGCTTTTAGACAGACCTATGAATTTTAATCGACTCAGGGTTGTTGCCAATAATGTATTTGCCGAAACCATCCGCGATCGCATTCTCTATGTATGGGGATTATTCGCCATCATAATCGTATTTATAATCCCCGTAATTCGGGAAGTTGCCTCCACTGTAGAAGATAAAATTCTTCTGGATGTGGGCTTAGGATTGATGGAGATTCTAGGAGTTGCAGTAACGGTATTTATCAGTACTGGATTAATTAACAAGGAAATTGACCAGCGAACTATTTATTTACTAATTGCCAAACCTCTCAATATCTCTGAACTGATTGTGGGCAAATTTTTAGGCGTTTCGGCAGTTTTGAGCATCTTAGTCGTCGGCATGATGGGGCTTTATCTGGGAATCTTAACCTTAAATCAAACCAGTTATCCGTCCTTAACTGCCCTGATTATTTCTGCTCTGTTCCTGATTCTGAAGCTATCCTTGATTACAGCAGCAGCCATTTTATTTGGAGTCTTTACCCGTTCCTTAGTGGCTCTTTTCCTCACATTTGGCATTTATTTCATGGGTAACTTAAGCGCCGACATGGTGAAACTGAATGCCTTAGTCGAAACTCCCTTGTTTTCCCGTCTGAGTCAAGTCTTGTTTATTATTGTGCCCGATCTATCTCGCTTAGATGTGAAAAACTTAGCGGTGTATGGGATGAACTCTTTACCCGGTGCTGTGACGCTGACTGCGAATGCGGGATATGGTATTGTCTACACCATAGCGTTATTAGCTTTAGCCACAATTATTTTGGCCCAACGGGAATTTTGAGAGTGAATAGCTTGGTTATTTTGAGGCAATAGGCAATAGAAACTGTCCTAACTTCTCCTCTTCATCATCTTTTCTAAGGCATCACATGAGATGAAACAGTTCACTAGAAACCTAGTTTCTTATGCTCATTCGCAAATGTACCGTGAAATCCGATGGGGATAACGCTGGGTAATCCTAACCGACAAACGGGGGAATCACTGAGGTGATGGGCATCATAAATCCAGACTTCGCTGGTATGACTAGAGGAATGATAAATCACAGTTAGCACCCAACCCTTCTCTTCTGCTTCTGGATTGGGGACATAAAGGGGTTCTGTGGGGTACGATCCGAGACCTGGATCGCCCATTTCCAAGGTTTCGGTTTCGTTATCCCAACGAGCAATGACATTCAGTAAATCTTCACCTAATGGGGTTCCTGGACGATGCATAGACAGATAGGTATAGCGTGCCGGTTTTCCGACTTCGAGGGGGGAGACAATGGGAAATTCGCTATGCTGCTCAATCAAGGGATAATGGTCAATGAGTTCCCCAGTTTTTGGGTTAAGATGCGATCGCCACAATTGACTTAATGCTTTCGTCTGAGTTTTACCACTGGGGACTTCTTTCAGAAATCTATTGGTTTGGAAGTCCTCATAACGGGCAAAATCGATCGCCAGGTTTCCCTGTTCATCCATAAATCCGTTGCTAAAGTGCCACTGGAACCAGGGAGGTGCTTCTTCTTGCGACACCAGAGAGAGGGTTTGGCGATCGAAAATTAAAATTTGTGTGGCTCCATTCGGTTGCCATTCCAGAGCATCAGAAAAACACTGAGTCCCCAGCAAAATCGGGAATACCTTCAATTTAATGGGGGGAATGAAAAAGATCACATAGGGGCCAGCGAGAACGAAATCATGGATAATGGACACACTCTTGAGAACATGCTCGCCCATTTGGATAATTTTGCCCGTGCGATCGCTCTTATATAAACATAATTTTGGTTTGGCTCCCAGAACTGTACCAAAGTTGAAAATTTCCCCCGTCTGAGCATCTACTTTCGGATGGGCAGAATAGGGCATTCCTGGCTGTAACTGGGATAGGTCATCCTTACCCTCAGTGTCTAACGTTTCCAAGTCTAACCGATAGGGGCGATCGCCTTCCCACAGGGCTAAAAGTTTATCGGGTAAGGCTAAAACCGACGTATTCGCTGAATGTTTCGGTAACTTGCCCCAACGTTTCCAAAGCGCACCTGGGGCAGTCATGCCATAATTGGGATACAAAAACTGATTCGCCGCACCCTCTGCACAATATCCTTCCGTTTGGACATACCGATAAACCCCAGTTGCTCCCTCATCCGTAAACTTAACCGCCAGAATTGCCCCATCCCCATCAAACCAATGACCCACGCGTACGCCGCCCCGTTCTAATCGTGCAGGGCCATTGCGATACAATGTTCCTCGTAACCCTTGCGGTATCGCACCTTCTAAGATCTCAAGGGGTGTCGGGGGAAACTCTGTCCCAGGTTGAGCGAGCGATCGACTCCAAGCCGGATAAGATTTAGTGATGGAAGACATAGAGGCAGATTAAAGAGCTTCAAAACCTAGATTTTTTAGATCATTGATATTATAGTGAAAAGATTGTGGATAAATAAAAATGCATTATGTTTTGGGCCGATAAGATTGCACAAGATGCACAGGGCGAACAAATTGTCAATGACTCGAAAACTCCATCCGGTCGTGTTCACGTCGGATCGCTACGGGGAGTCATTATCCATGATGTCATCTATCGTGCCCTAAAACAGGCCCAAAAACCCGTTAAGTTCCTTTATGGTGTCGATGATTATGATGCCTTAGATACTGTTCCAAAATATCTCAACCAGGAACACTTTAAACCCTACCTAGGCTATCCTCTCTGTAATGTTCCCTCTCCAGAAGAAACCGCAAGTGACTACGCCAAATATTTTATGGGCGAGTTTCTACAAGTCTTTGAATATTTGGGAGTACAGCCAAAAGTTTATTATCTGCGCGACCTCTATCGCACTGGACAACTCAATCCCTACATTGACACCTTTTTAAACAATGCTGACTTAATTCGCCAAGCCTATGAACAAGTTAGTAAAGCCAAACGACCTGATGATTGGTATCCCTTCCAAGTCGTCTGTGAAAATTGTGGTAAAATCGCCACAACTGTCGTCAGCGATTACAACGGTGAACAAGTCTTTTATACCTGCAAACCGGATAGCACCGATTGGGTAGAAGGATGTGGTTATTCGGGCTGGGTTTCTCCTTTTGATGGGAATGGAAAATTACCTTGGAAAGTGGAATGGGTCGCCAAATGGGATATCTTGGGAGTCACCATTGAACTGGCAGGAAAAGACCATTCTCAAAAAGGTGGATCTCGTGATGTGGCTAATGCCATTTGTCGCAAAGTACTGAAAAAGCAACCGCCTTTCCATTCGCCCTATGAATTTATTTTAGTCAATGGGACAAAAATGAGTTCCTCCAAAGGAGTCGGTTCAAGTGCCAGAGATATGGCGGCTTTATTGCCGGCTGAACTCTTGCGGTTTTTGATGTTAAGAACCCCCCCAAAAACGGTAATTAACTTTGCACCCAACTATGAAACTACGACTCGCCTATTCCGAGATTATGATACGTTGATTGGTAAGTACAAAGAGTGGCAAAGTGCTGGAGAAGAGGGTGAACTCTCGAAGGATTTGATGTCTCTCTTGTATGCCCAGTTGGATAGTGAAATTGAACCCTATCAACCCTTTGAACTGAGTACCTTGATTTCCTTGTTGCAAATTCCTGGTTTAGAGGTTGAAGCAGAAATTCAAAAACGAATGTCTTCTCTAACGGATAGGGATTGGGAAGAGATTAGGAAGCGGATTAATGTTGGCAAAAAATGGCTTGAAGATTATGCCGATGAAGAAGAAAAGTTAGTGATTTATTGGGATGAAATTCCTGAAGGAACTCGTCAATTATCTGAGGAACAAAAGACCTATCTAAACCAGTTGGTTGTGAATCTGGAAAAACTAGAAAGTTGGGAAGCGGAGGAGTTACAAACCTTGATTTTCTCCACTACGAAGGAGTTATCGATTAAACCCAATCTGGCATTTCCTGCAATTTACCAATCCTTCCTAGGGAAAGAACGGGGACCAAAAGCAGGCGGTTTATTGTCATATTTAGACCGTAAGTTTGTGGTTGAGCGCTTAAAAGCGGTTCTGGGCTTGGGTTAGTCTCCTGACTGAATTAAAATCATGTATAATGGGGAGGCTGGGACTGTAGCTCAGTTGGATAGAGCGAGCGCCTCCTAAGCGCTAGGCCATGGGTTCAAATCCCGTCAGTCCCGCTTTTAGATTCTATTGGTCTGCCTGGACTCGAACCCATGGTCTACCACTCAGAAGGCTATGCTCACACATATTTCACACAAATTTATCCTACACCACTCCAAAGCAGTGCAGGGTAAATAGGTCGCACAAATAGAGGAAATCTATCCATAGAAGCATTGCCATAGAATTTTATCAATACATCAGTCGTACGACCATCACATAAGAATCCCCTATGGATAAAGAGAGAATCATAAAGTGTGATAAAATAGATATATATCCAAGCTGGAGACCCAACTAGGGTAGCCAAAGAAGATATATATCCATCGGCACTCCATGGGCTGGTATGATCCGACAGAAAATATCCCCAATCACTGGACTAAGTGATGAGGAAAAAGTAATATTACGAACACTGGGACTAGGGAATCTCTCATTAGGAGTGAGAATAGCGGCGAAGCTTGTGGAAAAATATTCCTTCTGAGTGGAAGGGTCTGCACTCAGTACAGACCCTTGGAGGAATGCAATCTACGGTGACCTTATTTGAGCCGGGACTTTACCATCTCATTGCTCGTTCTAAGAGTCCTTTAGCGGTTCCCTTCCAGAAGTGGGTACTTGAGGAGGTTTTACCTTCGATTAGAAGAACGGGTTCTTACCGTCTCCCCCTGTTGCTGGTGTGAGTTGCATACTCAAAAAAATCTTAACATTTCGTTTTCCAGTGTAATCGGAATTGCTATAAGGATTCCAAATTGCTGTGTATACGAGGTTGTCTTCCTCTGCCCTACACCCACAAAGGATGATCGAGTGTTATGCCTACTAAAGAACAAACTGAAAGAAAGGGAGATTTTATGGCAACAGCAAGACGCGGTTCGGGAACAAGCTGGGTTGAAATAGCCAAAGCGCAACTTCTATGAGTATCAATTACCGCCATTAGATTATCTGTCTGTTTCTGGCGAGAAGTCCTTCCGCAAGGAGGAGTAGGAGCCTCTCACCAGGAATCCAACCATCCCCAGAAATACGCAATTCAGAGATAGCACGGTATCCGTTATTCTCTCAGTTCTAGTTCGTCAGAGCGATAGTGGTAAGTTCCATTCCAATCCTCATCTCTTGCGCCTATCGGGACTTAAACAAATATCAATGCCAAAGCCAGCCTAAATCCTCTTGGTAAGCGGTAAATACGTCCCAATTTTCCTGGAGCCAATTATAGAAACGAAAAGACAAGGCTACACGAAAGGCTGACAAAGCTTCTGCCAATGTATTTAATGGTCGATTGGCCCATTGCCTTCGTAGCCCGCCCGTTAACTTATGGTAAATGATAAAAGTATAAGCACAAAAAACCAGAATAAAATGACGCAGTAAGCTCAAGT
>NZ_JAGHZH010000054.1:0-21487 GCF_017746885.1 Roseofilum sp. SBFL
AAATGGGGCATTTTTTCAATTACCACTCTCACCCACTTGCCATAGGTTTGAGGCACTTCCTTTCTCATTGCCTCCACCTCTTCATTACTCCTGTACCTCTTCATTCTCTCTCAATTCTTAAAATCATTCACTTGTAAGATCCCCCCATCCCCCTAACCTTTCTCCCTTTATGGCTCAACTTTCGGTAGAATTCAAACGTTATTTTTGGCAAGAAAACCGCTCTTCTGAGGTGACTTTAGCAGAAATGCTGGAACTAGCAGGAGAGCGGGTTTTTGGTTTTTTGTTTGTGTTGTTGTCGTTGCCATCTGCCTTACCTATCCCTGCACCAGGGTATTCAATTCCGTTTGGAATTGTCATGTTTTTACTCGCCATGCAGCTTATTTGGGGCGCGAAGCAGCCTTGGTTTCCGAAACGAGTTTTGAATGGAAAAATGCCGCTACAGAAGGTTCAAGGGGTTCTAGACGCGGGAATTCCCTGGCTTCAGAAGATTGAAGGGTTGACGAAACCTCGTATGAGTGGGGTGTGTACGAGTTTACCGGGGCGAGTGGTATTGGGAGTAGCGATCGCCCTGATGTCCATGTCGATGATGATTCCCATTCCCGGAACGAATACTCTGCCGGCGATCGCCATTTTCGTCATTGGCTTTGGCTTATCCGAAGATGACGGCTTCATTAGTTTAGCCGGACTCGGACTGTCTCTAGTCGGAGCAACCGTTTCCGTGGGGATTATTTTCTTTGGTGTGAGTATTTTAAGTTGGCTCAAAGATCTAATGTTCTAGTGGAACCCAGGTACAAAGTCTGGGTTAGACTTGTGTATAGCTGTGAAATTTAAGTTCACAGCTTAGAGATTTAATTGGGGTTGAGTATAAGCTCAAGTAAGATTCTGGAGAAGGCAAGTGAAAACCATTTACATTTTACTTAGTGTTATTGCACTAACAGCGCTCTCTTTGATTTTGCCAGTGAAAGCAGAAGAAGATCTAGATTGTCCGGATGATTTTTCAGGGATTGAGCTTACCGATCGCCAACAATCAAAAATATGGCAACTAGAGGAACAATTAGATAATAAAATCGAGACTATTGTTCCTATTTCAGATGAACAAGAAGCCCAAATCGAGCAATTGGAAGAAGACTTCGAGCGTCAAATTGAAGGATTGTTTTCCTCAGAACAAAAACAAAAGATTGAGCAACTCGATCGCTGGGGAGAGGAACAAGTGGAAAAAATTGCACCCCAACTTTTTCAGGAAATTGAGATCGAACCCAATCTCACTGTAGAACAAGAAGCAGAGTTAGAAGGAATTGAGATAGAATATGAACGGCGTTTTGAAAACATCTTAACTTCTCAACAATGGCAAAAAATTGAAGAAATTGAGCGCCAATTTGAGAATAAGATAGAAGCATTAATCCCTGAACTTAATGCAAAACAAGAAGCCGAAATTGAGAGTGCAGAAGAAGAATTTGAGGCAAAAGTTATGCAAGTCCTTACACCAGAACAACGCCAGCAATTGCAACAGAATATGGCTTGCGATGTTCCAGACATTTAATGTTACGGGTTACCATTGAGACTTATAGTCAAGCCAATCTTTTGCGGATACAGAATTAATTATTGAAGTGGAACCGGATTACACCACTTACGGCGATGAGATAAAATTTGGTGGCGGCAAGGTAATCCGGGATGGCATGGGCCAATCTCCCATTACCAATGCCGATGGCGCGGTGGATATGGCGATCACCAATGTCCTGATTTTGGATTGGTGGGGAATTGTTAAAGCCGATATTGGTATCAAAGACGGCAAGATATACAAAATTGGTAAAGCGGGAAATCCCAATATTCAAGATAACGTTGATATTATTATTGGCCCCGGTACGGAGGCAGTGGCTGGAGAAGGGATGATTCTCACGGCTGGAGGCATTGATTCCCACATTCATTTTATCTGTCCCCAGCAAATCGAAACGGCGATCGCCTATGCTCAAATGGGAGACCGTAACGCCAGTATTCCCACCCCCCAACCCGTCCATATGCCTCCCATGTTTGCCAGCTTTGGGTCTGCGCTCTCGGCAACCTCCCTCACTTAACACTGATCGGATGTTGTAAATATTTGTTACATTTATTGCTTTAACTCTTGGCCAATCAATTGACTTATTTTACACTGGCTAGGAGATTAGTTAGATTAGTAAAACCAAGCTGTCCCCAAAAAGTTATATTTTAGTTTTTGCCTGATTGAGGCATAAAACTAATTCCTAGAGAACTCAATCCATAAGTTGGGTAAGTAATGATGATCGATCCTGTGAGTATGGGAAATAATTTTCCGTTTAAGGAATTGCCAGATTTCATTTCGGGACTCAAAACCTATACCCGAAGTGATGATATTCGCGAGCAGTTGCGGGCGTTAACGGTGCATATCGAGCAGGTTATCCAAAATTATTTGGGCAGAAATTACGATTCTATTGAAATATTTAACGCGGCAAAATCTTCGGTAGAAGAACCCTATCGGTATTTATTTTTGGCCGATTTCCCCACTAACTTTGATGGATCTTCTTGGGAGGACTTGAAAAGTTTGCTAGTCAATGGAGCGAAAGCGGGGGTATACGCAATTATTCATGTGGATGGGACTCTGGAAACGCCGAAACGGGATATGGATTATCGTTTGTTTGAGAGCTACTGCACTGTGTTACAACCGTCGGGAAAATCGGAGGACAACCATCCCTTGTTTGAGGTGCAGTTCCCGAATGGATGCTTATGTGAAGTAAGTTTGGATGAACCGCCACCCAACGATCAATTTAATCAACTGACTGGGGCGATCGCCAAGGCTTTTAAGGAAGTCAAAACGGAGACCGTTTCTTTTGCCGAATTTTATCCCCATACTACCCACCCAGATAAAAGAGTCTGGTCAGCAGATTATTATAGTGGTTGTGAAGTTAGAGCGCCCATTGGCGTGATGGGGGCTAGGGAAAATTTAGAGTTCTGGTTGGGGACAAATGAAGATGCTTTAGTGGTGAGTCAAGGATTGTTAGCCGGGAAACCGGGAGCAGGAAAAAGCTACACGCTTCATGCGATTATTATCAGTTTAGCCATGCGCTATTCCCCAGATGAGTTGCAGATGTATTTGTTGGATTTTAAGGAGGGAGTTGAGTTTCAAATTTATGTCGATCCAGAGCGTTCAGATCGAGTGAGTTTGACGGAAGAGTTAAATGAGGAAAAAGCATTACCTCATGCTCGTGTGGTTTCGATTGAAAGCGATCGCGAATTTGGTTTAAGTGTGCTGCAAACTGTGCAAGCCGAAATCGAACAACGGGGGAGTCAGTTTAAGTCTGTAGGGGTGAGCAATTTAACCGATTATCGAGAAAAATGCCCGGATGTAAAGATGCCTCGAATTTTGGTGGTCATTGATGAGTTCCAATATATGTTCCAAGACCGGGACAAAATCACGTCTGAACTCAACTTGATTTTTGAAGATATTACTCGCCGGGGTCGAGCCTTCGGAGTCCACTTGCTGATTGCTTCTCAGTCTCCCAATGTGCCCAATATGAGTCGGGGAATTTATTCTTTTATTGAGTTAAGAATGGCTCAACAAATGGACAAAAATACAGCGAATTCAGTGTTAGCAGAAGGGAATGTTGATGCTGTAGATTTATTAGAGAAACCAGGGAAGGTGATTTATAACAAAGATTTTGGCCGGAAAGGTCATAATGAAATTGGTCAAGTGGCAGATATGTCTCTTCCTGAACGGATGAACGCTTTGTTAGAGATTCAAAATACGGCCAGAGACAATAGTTACCAACGTTCTGAACCCCTGATTTTGTTTAATGGCAGCCGTCCAACTCAGTTAAGTCACAATCGCCAATTGCGTCAATTATCTCAGAGGTCTGATTGGTTGTCTCTGCGGGATTTGAATAAACAAGCGATCCAAGAACCCGACTGGTTAGTAGAAGAAACTCCAGGGGTAGCGTGGTTAGGGGAAGCCATGCGAATTGGTGACCATACTAAGGCGATATTCCGGCGGCGATCGCGCAGTAATATGCTTTTAGTGGGTACGTCAGAAGAAATGATTTTCGGCATCATTGGCGGTATTCTTTTGAGTCTGGTACATACCTATCAACCCCAACAAGCGGAGTTTCAAATAATTGACCTCTGCCAAGATAGCGAAGATACTCCCTGGGCTTCGATGTCCGTAAGTTTTCGGCGCTTATTTGCTCAATATTTTCCCATCGCGATCGGTAAACGATTCCCCAATCCAGGGGATAGAATTATACGAGGGGAAACCATTCTCCAAAACGTCTATGAAGAATGGGAACGGCGACAAAAATATCGGGATGAACATCCCGATGAACTGGATTTAGGGCCATCTTTATTCTTGATTTATGCAATTGGTTCTTTAAGTCGCGCCCAAAATTTGTGACCTGTGATGGGACGACGCGATGAAGAACCTTCAGAAGATGCCCAAAAGTTGCTCACTTTAGCCGCAAGAGGGCCAGAATTGGGGATTCATATCATTCTTTGGTTAGATAGTTTCAAAACCTTTACCCAGCTAACCGCAGATAATCGTTCAGCTTTGACTAATTTTGATTTACGGGTAGGAATGAATATGCCAGGGGATGATTCGCGTTCGTTACTGGGAGAAACTGACGATCAAAGTTTACCAAGAACTATGGCTTATTTCTGCGATAAATCCACAGGCAGTAATTTAGAAAAATTTAAAGCTTATTCAGTCGTATCAATTGCCGATATGACCCAATATAGTAAACAGTTTCAACAGCGTTTATTCAATTAACAGGAGGTGAAATCATGGGTAGAAGAGATATTGATGTAGATGAACAGACGAATTTACTAAAGATTTTAATCGAACTCAGGAATCAGTTGATAGGACATTAAAAGCCGGAAATGATGCCTTAAGTTGGTTGAGAATATTTGATGACATTATCATGAGTTTTGAGAGAAGTCATCGACAATAATCTGATGCAATTTTATCCCCTTCCTGTAAAGGTAAGTAAGGTTTATATTAACAATAGACAAAGGTAACACACATGGCTAAACAACAAACCTCCTTTTCTTCAGAAGATGCACAAGTTCTGTTAACGGAACTGCAACAATTCCGTGATACTCTTCAGCAAGAGTGGTCGCGGGTACTTTCTCAATGGGCTAATTTAAAAATCACTTGGCGTGATGAACAATTTGACCAGTTTGAACCCTTTTTTGAAGCGATGGCTGCTAATTATCGTGATGCAGAACAAGATTGCGAAAAGTATATTCGGTTTTTGCAAGAACAAATTAAAATTGCTGATGAGCGCAAGTCAAAGTTGGGGGCTTTGTCAGATTTATAGTCTAGACTGATTGCCAAAAGGATAAAGAAACATGGCTAAACAACAAACCTCCTTTTCTTCAGAAGAGGCACAAATTCTGTTAAGAGAACTGCAACAATTTTGCGAGACGCTTAAGCAGGAGTGGTCGTGGGTAGTTTCTCAATGGTCAAATCTGAAAGTAACTTGGCATGATGAGCAATTTGACAGGTTTGAACCTCTGTTTGAAAAGATGGCTGCTCATTATAATGATGTGGAACGAGATTGCGAACAGTATATTGAATTTCTGCAAGAACAAATTAGAATTGCTGATGAGCGTAAGTCAGCATTGGGGAGTTTAGATTGGATGGGAAAAATTGAGAAAACTGTTGCTGGAGTGCAAATATTTTCTTCTCTTGCAGGAACAGCGATCTCAGCACCAACTCAACGCGATCCAACTCTCACTGAGCGTTATCAGAGGATGCCTGGAATAGCTAGGGTAATGAATGGTGAACAGCAGTTCAGCGAGTATTATCAGCAGCAACAAGAAGCAGAAACAAAACGCAAGAAACGAGAACTTGAAATAAGCTCTAAAGCTGATAAACCATCTCAAGCGAGTGGTTCACCACCCAAGAAACATCCACCCTCAGCATTTGCTCAAAGTTTAAATTACCGCGATCGCTATGGTAGTTGGGATGATTTTTACCAGGATATTGAGGCAGAAACTTCAGCCCGAATTGAAGCCCTTTTGCCTGATGGTCGAGAAATTGGCTATATTAATGTGTGCAAACAGTCTGATGGGCGAGTTTATATTCAAGATACTGAAGTTGCCAAAGCCTATCGAAAGCAAGGAATTGGCACATTACTATTTAAAAAACTTGAAGAAAAGTTGCCCCAAGGTACGCAACTTTATTTTATTACGAATGATGCTCCGAAGAATTATTGGAAGAACCGGGGCTTTAAGCAAGTCAGTTACCCTGATGGCCGAGTCGAGTTTTGTAAACAAGTGAAAAAAGAATTATGAACACCAATACTCTGAAATTAAATCAAAGTTTAATCGAGGCTATAACTCAAGGCAATCGCCCTAGGGCAACAGAGTTATTATCCGAGGGTGCTGATGTGAATACCAAAGACAATAATGGACAAACAGCACTCATGATTGCCACCTATAAAGGTGAAATTGGATTGGTTCATTTACTATTAGAAAAGGGAGCCGATACAAAAATAACAGATCCAGAGGGTTGGACGGTATCAAAGTATGCAGAACAGTTAGATGAAATGGAGACTTTGGAGTTACTTGGAAACACGGATTAATTCAGAGTAAAACCTTCGGGCATTCCTCCTGAACTCAAAACATTTACACCCACAGCCAGAACTACTATTCAGGATCAAATAATCGATGAAATTGTCACGGCGAGAGATTGGAGAGATACGGTAAGTATTGGTAGTTTAATTGGTGGTTCAGTTCTGATTTTAATCACTTTGTTTTTTAAGTTGGACGTGATCCCATCTGCTGCTAACTCAGTCATTTCTGAAAATTCTAGCTCTTCAAGCTCTACTGGTTTGACGACGGATGCTCAGGCAAATATGCTTTCTACTTCACAGACTGATAATAGTGTACAGTCAAATTCCTCTTCTTCCGCTAGAAATTTACCTTCACCAGATAATTCCTCAAAAACGAAATCAATGCCAGAAGAGGTTATTCTTAGCGGAATGCCCAGTCGCCAAATTGACATTTATGCTCAACCTACAACTCGCTCCAATTCCCCTCATTATGGATTAGGTGGCGATCGCGTCAAATCTCTTGAACAAGTTGAAGGAGACGATGGCTACACTTGGTATTTTGTGCGATTTCCTTCCGACGCTACTGGTTGGGTTCGTAGTGATTTTATTCGTCTACCGGAGTAACCAGGATGAACAGCAATACTCTGAACTTAAACCAAAGTTTAATCGATGCGATTATTCAAGGCGATCGCCCTAGGGTGACCAAGTTATTATCGGATGGTGCTGATGTAAATACCAAAGACAATAATGGACAAACAGCACTGATAATTGCCACCTATAAAGGTGAAATTGGATTGGTTCATTTACTATTAGAAAAGGGAGCCGATACAAAAATAACAGATCCAGAGGGTTGGACAGCATCAAAGTATGCAAAACGGTTAGATGAAATGGAGATTTTGGAGTTACTTGAAAACACGGATCAATTCAGAATCCAACCTGCTGGCATTCCTCCTGAGTTGAAAACATTTACACCCACAGCTAGAACTACTATTCAGGATGAGTTAATCGATGAAACTGTTACAGCTAGAGATTGGAGAGATGCGGTTAGTCTGGGCAGTTTAATTGGTGGTTTGATTATGATTATAATTGCTTTATTAGTTAAGCCTCAATTCCTTAAATCTAGTATTACTGAGGTTTCAAACTCTGTAAATTCTACTGTTACTAATTCTACTGCGGCTAATTCCTCTAGTTCATCTCCTACGGTTAGGGATTCATCATCTAGTATTACAGAAAGTCAAGCAGTTGACTTAATTTCCACTTGGTTGGAAGCTAAAAAAAGAATCTTTGCGCCTCCATTTGATCGTCAATTAGCTGCTGATCTAACAACTGATTCTCGCTATGAGAGAATTGTCAGGCGTGATGGTTCCATTGATTGGTTAAAAAATAATAATGCTTTTTATGAATATGGTTTTCAGAAAGCTGAAGCAACGGGATCATTTTTTTCTAATCAAGATCAAGCTACTATTGATGTCATAGTCACAGAAGAACTGACTTTATATATTAATGGTATAATAGATGAAAGTAAAAGTAGTTTTAATACCAATCGATACCGTTATAATTTTCGTAAAGAAAATGGAAAATGGAAAATTTCTAACTATGATAAAGTTGAATGATTTTGATCTACGCAGAAGCTTGAGATATCCTTCAAAACTCAGATTTATTCAGAATCATAAAAATCATCTAAAATAGACTGAATTTGATCCACTGCAATGTCTTCTTGTTCTGACTTGCTATAGATCGTTAACAATAAAATACTCCTTTCTGACTCCAGCAAATAGATAATGCGATATCCGGCGCTTTTGCCTTTTTGAATATCGCTATTTTTCACCCTCACCTTGTAAACATAAAGATTAGAGCCAAAACCCGCCAGGCGATCGCCTAATATAACTTTTCCCTCAAGTTGGGCAATAATCGGCCCAAGATCCTTCCGAATACTTCGGTATTTTTTTGATAGTCGATAAGTTTTTTCTTCAAATTCATCAGTGAATTTAACGGAAATGGGCACATCATCAGTCATCAATTCTCTCCCATAGTTCAGAAATAGGTCGGGTTTTGCCTTCTTTGGCTTCTTGTAAGGCCCGTCTCAAACTCGCCTTAACTTCTTCTACAGGAGTATCATCCGGATCGACTTCATCCTCATCAGATACTAGCAGAATAACTTTAACTCGACGGTCAGATCGAATAGCTAAAGGCTCATCTAATAAAAGTTGACCGTTTTGATCGACTTTTGCCATCATTTCAAATGCTTGCATTGTTTTACCTCAACGGTTGTTTGATCGTGTAGTTACTAGAACATATCTACAGTATTATAGATTCTGTATGGGTAAGCTAGTCTGGAAAAGATTATGGGTTATCGGATGGATCGCCTCGCATATGCACAAACCTACGGGCCCACAGTAGGCGATCGCCTGCGCTTGGCAGATACAGAGTTAATTATTGAAGTGGAACAGGATTACACCACTTACGGCGATGAGGTAAAATTTGGTGGCGGCAAAGTCATCCGGGATGGTATGGGCCAGTCTCCCATTTCTAATGCTGATGGCGCGGTAGATATGGTGATTACCAATGCCCTCATTTTAGACTGGTGGGGAATTGTCAAAGCCGATATTGGTATCAAAGACGGCAAGATCGCCAAGATTGGGAAAGCCGGGAATCCCAATATTCAGAATAATGTGGATATTATTATTGGCCCCGGTACGGAGGCAGTGGCTGGAGAAGGGATGATTCTCACGGCTGGAGGCATTGATTCCCACATTCATTTTATCTGTCCCCAGCAAATCGAAACGGCGATCGCCTCCGGCATTACGACAATGCTCGGTGGAGGAACAGGTCCAGCCACCGGAACCAACGCCACCACCTGCACCCCCGGCCCCTGGAATATGTACCGCATGTTACAAGCGGCTGAAGCATTCCCCATGAACTTGGGATTTCTAGGTAAAGGCAATAGCTCCCAACCTGAAGCACTACGAGAACAGGTACAAGCAGGGGCCATGGGTTTAAAACTCCATGAAGATTGGGGCACTACTCCGGCGACCATTGATACCTGCTTATCCGTTGCCGATCAGTCTGATGTGCAAGTCGCCATTCATACCGATACCCTGAATGAAGCAGGATTTGTTGAAACCACCATCGAAGCCTTTAAAAATCGTGCCATCCATACCTACCACACCGAAGGCGCAGGAGGAGGACATGCACCCGATATTATCAGAGTTTGTGGTCTCGCCAATGTTCTCCCCTCCTCCACCAACCCCACCCGACCCTATACTCTCAATACCCTAGAAGAGCATCTCGACATGCTCATGGTTTGCCATCACCTTGACCGCTCCATTCCCGAAGATGTGGCCTTTGCCGAGTCCCGTATCCGTCGGGAAACGATCGCCGCCGAGGATATTCTGCACGATCTGGGCGCATTTAGCATGATCGCCTCCGACTCCCAAGCCATGGGCCGAGTCGGCGAGGTCATTATCCGCACCTGGCAAACCGGTCATAAAATGAAGGTACAGCGCGGCCCTTTACCGGAAGATAGCAGCCGTAATGATAATACCCGTGCCAAGCGCTACGTTGCCAAATATACGATTAATCCCGCCATTACCCATGGTATTGCCGAGCAAGTAGGGTCAGTGGAAGCCGGCAAATTAGCTGATTTATGTCTGTGGAAGGCGGCATTTTTCGGCGTGAAACCGGAAATTGTCATTAAGGGGGGCGCGATCGCCTATGCTCAAATGGGAGATGCGAACGCCAGTATCCCCACCCCCCAACCCGTACACATGCGTCCCATGTTTGCCAGCTTTGGGTCTGCGCTCTCGGCAACCTCATTAACCTTTGTCTCGAAAGCTGCCTTAGAGCGCGATATTGCCAGCCAACTCGGTTTGCAAAAACCCACCATAGCCGTTGCCAATACCCGTCAACTGACCAAACAGGATCTCAAACTCAATGATGCCCTACCTGAAATTGAAGTTGACCCCCAAACCTACGAAGTTCGTGCAGACGGCGAGTTGCTTACCTGCGAACCTGCCACCGTCTTACCCATGGCCCAACGGTATTTCCTGTTTTAAGTAGCGCTACGCCCTGGTAATTGGTAATCGGTAATCGGTAATTGATAAAGCATTATGAAACCATTCTTATTTTCTCGACCTTGCAAAAAAATACCCCTCGGAAAAACTCCAGCCCACCTTACCTTCCACTATAATTGATTCAACGGACTTGATATGACTCATATTTTAGGAAGAAGAAAATTGACTCTTGAATTGATATGTCTCTAAAGGATTTATTACAAGAAAAACGAGAACAGATATTAGAACTTGCAGACAAGCATGGCGCGTTTAATGTCCGGGTGTTTGGCTCGGTAGTACGAGGAGAAGAGACAGAAGGCAGTGATATTGATTTTTTGATTGATTATGACCCAACCAGGACTACAGCTTGGTTTCCGGGAGGATTGTTGATGGATTTACAGGATTTGTTAGGGCGGCGGGTTGATGTACTTACTGAAGATGGCATTAGTGCTTTGATTAAGGATCGGATTTTAGCGGAGGCACAACCTTTATGAGTGGTGATAGGGATATAATTTATTTGACTCATATTTTGGAATGTATCGAAGCAGTCGAGACATACACCACTCAAGGACAGAATGATTTTTTGACTAATGCTTTGGTGCAAGATGCCGTATTGCGTCGGTTACAGATTATGGCGGAATCTACGCAGAGGCTTGGTGATGAGTTAAAAGCTCAAGCACCTAATGTCGATTGGTGGGCTTTGGCTGGTTTTAGGAATGTTTTAGTTCATGATTATTTGGGTGGGATTAATTTACAACGGGTTTGGGATGCTATTGAAAATAATTTGCCTGCTTTAAAGGGGCAAGTGGAACTAATGTTAAAAGATTTTGAAGAAGAAGATTGACTCTTGAATTGATATGTCTCTAAAGAATTTATTACAAGAAAAACGAGAACAAATATTAGAAATCGCAGAAAAACATGGCGCATTTAATGTGCGCGTGTTTAGTTCGGTAGCGCGAGGTGAGGAAACAGAAAATAGTGATATTTATTTTTTGATTGATTATGACCTAGAGCGGATTTCATCTTGGTTTCCTGTAGGTTTAATTCATGATTTACAGGATTTGTTAAAGCATAAGGTAGATGTGGTCACAGAAAGTAGCTTAAAACCTAGGATTCGAGACCATGTATTGCAAGAGTGTATTCAGCTATGAGAAGCAACTTAGAACGTATAATGGATATGCAGGAAAGTATTGCCAATATTGAGCGATATGCTGCCAGAGGTAAGAATGCTTTCTTTGAAGATGAGTTGATACAAACATGGATTTTATACCACTTGCAAATTTTAGGTAAGGCAGCCCGATCGATCTCTCACATCTTGAGAGATCGATATCCCAGTGTTGAATGGCAGAAAATTATTGGTTTTCGCAACTTGACTGTACATGAATATTTTCGGGTTGACTTGAATATCGTTTGGCGCATCGTTGAAGAAGAATTATTGATTTTGACAAAGGATGTAGAATTGATCCTTAAAGATTTTTCAGAGAAGGGAGAATAGAAGAATGTCTTTACAGGATTTGTTAGGGCGACGGGTTGATGTACTTACTGAAGATGGCATTAGTGCTTTTATTAAGGATCGGATTTTAGCGGAGGCACAACCTTTATGAAACATAAGTATCGCCAACTATTCCCTATTCCCTATTCCCTATTCCCTAGTCTAAAGCGGCGATCGCCCCTAATCCTCGTTACCCTCATTTTCCTTTGGTCGGTAACATTAGGATGGGGATTATCCACCCTCAATCAACCCGCCTTTTCCCAGTCTTCCCGTAAATCAGTCGATCTTGTCCCCGAACAACATCAATTGGGAGAAGAACTTTATCGAGAAAATTGTGGCAGTTGTCACCTCGCCCTTCCTCCTGCGGTGATGCCGACTGAAACCTGGCGACAACTGATTCAAGATCAACAGCATTATGGCATATCAATTGACCCTATCCTCAACCCCGGTCGGTTATTGGTTTGGAAATATATTCAAGTCTTTTCTCGTCCCTTACTTAAGGATGAATCAACTCCCTATCGCCTACGGAATTCTCGCTATTTTAAGGCCCTTCATCCACAAGTTGAGTTTCAAGAGAGAATTGAGCTGAGTCAATGTGTTTCTTGTCATCCTAGCGCTCAAACGTTTAACTTTCGAGAATTAACCCCAGAGTGGGAATAATATCAAGTCCGGTTAATTGGCTATGATGATGCTTCATGTTGGGCAACAGGCAACAGGCAATGTTCTCCCGGAACAATGTAGGAGTGGAAATGCACTGTACATAATAAAAGCGAAAAATGCTGTATCCGAAAGGATAAAAGGATTGAAATTGATTGACGGTGTTTACCAATAATCACAACCCGTTATCCTATCTCTCTATTTTCCTTCTAATTCTTCGGGCATTTTGGGAATGCCAGCCGTCAGTACTTCATAGCCATTTTCGGTAACTAAAACATCATCTTCAATCCGCACGCCAATCCCTCGCCATTGAGGGGGGACTTCGGGTTGCTCTTCTGGGGGTTTGACCAAAGGAGCAATGTACATGCCCGGTTCTACGGTTAATACCTGACCGGGTTGTAGCACTTGCGACTCTTCCTCGTTTTGTTTATAGGCTCCCACATCATGAACATCCAGACCGAGCCAATGACTGGTGCGATGCATATAATAGGGTTTATATTTTTCTTCTTTGATGAGTTCTTCTGGTTCTCCGACTAAGAACCCTAATTCGATCATGCCTTCGACGAGGACTTGAAGAGCGGTATCATGAACAGCATTAAAGGGATTACCGGGTTTGATTTGGGCGATCGCCTGCCGTTGGGCTTCGAGGACAATCTCATAAATCACCCGTTGTTCCATTCCATACTTTCCACCAACCGGATAAGTACGAGTAATATCACCGTTGTAATAGCCATAGGAACACCCTGCATCAATGAGTAATAAATCTCCCGCTTCTAAGGCGCGGGAGTTCTCAATGTAGTGGAGAACACAGGCATTCGCACCAGAAGCAACAATCGAAGGATAAGCCGGGCCAACCCCTCCCCGACGACGGAAAAGGTACTCCATTTCTGCTTGAATTTCGTACTCATAAATTCCGGGTTTCGCCATATCCCAAGCTAAATGATGAGCTTCGACAGAAATAGCGATCGCCTTACGCATCAGCTCTAATTCCGTCTCACTCTTCACCAAGCGTAGCGGATGTAACAGAGTCATCGGGTCTTCCAGAGCCGTAGGGCCAAAGCCTTTTTTTGCATATTGTCTGAGCAGAGACTGCCACTGCTTCAAAATCGTCTGATTAAACGGTTCATCGATACCAAAGTGATAATATAGGCGATCTGCCTTCGACAAATACTGAGGTAATTTTTCCCCTAACTCGGCAATAGGATAGGCCTCATCCGCACCATAGATAGCCTTAGCATCTTCCACCCCTACCCGGTATCCACTCCAAACTTCCTTCTCCCACTCCTTCGGTTGCACAAACAAAATAAACCGGTGTTCTTCATGGTGAGGTGCTAACACTGCCACCGCTTCCGGTTCATTAAACCCTGTCAGATAGAAAAAATCGCTATCCTGGCGAAAGGGATGCTCCACATCACGGTGCATAACTGCTAAGGAAGCGCTACGAAAAATCGCCGTACTTTTTGCCATTTTCGCCATTAATCTTTCCCGACGTTGGCGATATTCGTCTTTCAGTTGTACCGAAACGGCCTTGGAGAGGGATGAAACCACGCTAATTGAACCTCCTTTAATAATTAAGTCAAATATTTATCGTCTTTGGTAACCAAAATATACCTTAATTGAGTGAGATATACTCAACCTCTGACAAAATGCGATCTTCAATGTTGCTATAAACCGACATTTCTTCGTCTACTCCCAATTAACCCACCAGCCTTAACGCTGCATCAATGGGTAACTCAAGCGGGAATTGTTCTCCCCAACGCTTTGAGAAAAACAAAATTTCTAGATTCTCAATGTCTCCAGATTCAGGATTCAACCGGGCAATAATTTCATCCCCAATCTCTTCTGATTCCTGAGCTGCATAGACAGGGCAAACATCAATATATAAAATATCTCCAACCTTGTCATACCGAAACGTTAGCTTTTTGTCCATAAGGTGTTACCTCCAGAAATCTTTCTAGCTGTGTACATCGTGACAATCCAAAGTCGTTGAGGACTCTCATCACGCACGATCGCCACAATCAAAAAACCCCTTGTCCGAATCTCCTCAAACCACCGAGACAATAAAAAAGTTGAAGGATCTCTTGCACTTGCTCTAATCAAATCTGGCTCTAGGAGCGTTTGTGCTAATTGTTCTTCATATTCTGGCAAAGTTCCCGGATGACGTTCGATAATATGCTCCTCTCTTTCCTCCGATAGTTCCACAAAATCCTTAAAATAGGGACACTCAAAAATTCTCATAACATCCCCAACTGTAGGTTAAAAGTTTAGAGTGAGAGGACTTTAATTTGTGAACCTTCATTGGGCAAGCTATTGGCTTGAAGGGTCAGGCGATCGCCAGCTATTCTTTGTACAGCAGTACCATTCATCAGGGCCAGAAACTCATCCACCCTAGCCAAATCACAGACTTGAGGATCGGCCTGTTGGGTCTGGTAATGGGTAGGAATGACAATTTTAGCCTTTAGTATTTCTAGAGCAGCTTTTGCCTCTTCGGGGCTATAGGCTTTGGGTCCACCTCCAACGGGAATGAAGACGACATCCGGTCTACCGATGAGGATTTTCTGTTCTACCGTAATGGGGGAAGCCATCCCCCCTAAGTGCAAAAGTTTTATTCCGGCTTGTTTCCAAACCCAAGACACATTACTCGGAAAGCGGCTTCCTGGCCGTTTCTCCAGCCGCTCGGCTACCATTCCCCGCACCTGCAAGCCACCATTGAGTTGATAATCTCCAGGTTCAAACAGAAGTCTGGGTTGGCCAGGAAGGTCTTCTACATAGCCTTCATCCAATAGTTGAGAACTGATTAATACCAGATCGGCTTCCACGTTGGGGGCAGGGTATTGGGCGGTGCAACCCAGGGGACGAAAGGGGTTGACTAAAATTTGATGGCCGCCTCCAGTAAACAAGAAGCAGGTATGACCAAAGCTCTGTATGGTGAGTCCACTGGGGGTTTGGGCTGTTGCAGAATAGGCAGACGTGACGATAGTGGCGATCGCCATTGCCCCTGTAGTGCTGATAAAGTTGCGCCGTTTCATTGCTCAATTATTGGGTGATTCAGTCTTTATTATCCAGGGTTGGGGTTCGCTTCTCAAGAAGGGAGCGATCGCAGAAAGTTCCGCAAGAGGTCTTTGCCTTTGCTAGTGAGAATACTTTCGGGATGGAATTGAACGCCTTGGATGTGGGGATATTGGCGATGGCGAACCCCCATAATTGTCCCATCTTCAACCCAAGCTGTAATTTCCAACTCTTCTGGACAACTGCTGCGGTCAATGGCCAAACTATGATAGCGAGTCGCATTTAAAGGATTATCCAGACCGGCAAAAATGCCCACACCGCTATGGTGAATGGGTGAAGTTTTACCATGCATCAGGACAGAGGCAGAGACAATTTTACCACCAAACACTTGACCAATACCTTGGTGGCCCAGACAAACCCCCAGAATGGGCAAGTTTGGCCCTAACTTCGCGATCGCCTCTAGGGAGACTCCGGAATCTTCCGGTCGTCCCGGTCCAGGAGAGATCACGATTCCATCCGGTTTAAGCTCTTGAATTTCTTGCCAGGAGATGCGATCGTTTCGATACACCTGAATGTCTTTGGCTTGGGGGAACTCTTGTCCTAATTCTGCCAAATACTGAACTAAATTGTAAGTAAAACTATCGTAGTTATCAATAACAATGATCATGGGAGCCGTTAGGAGAACAGGATAACCAGCTTAGGCAACAGCAGAATGATTCCTACTATAATAGAGGCGATCGCCGAGATCAACACCGCTCCAGCCGCGCAATCTTTAGCAATTTTGGCCAATTCATGATAGTTCTGTTCTACCGTTAAATCCACCACAGCTTCTAAAGCCGTATTCAGCAACTCTAGCACCAAAACCAAAGAAATCATCACCGCCAAAATCGCCGCTTCCACCGCATTAACCTGCAACAGAGATCCAACGATCATCACCAAACTTCCCGCAATCACATGGATGCGAAAATTCCGTTGTGTTCTAAACGCATAAGTTACTCCAGCCCAAGCATACTTAAAACTGGTAGGTAAATTCTCTGCTACCTGCCAAGAGCAGTTACGATGAGTAACCCTTGAGGAATGGGTTGATTCAACAGTTGAAATCGAAAGTTTACTAGACATAAGGTTCACCATAATTGAGAGCAAAGGTGGGGATCTATTTATACGAGCTTATATGAGCGTTCGTCGTCTTCCATTGTCTGTAGAGCAACCCAGACCATAAGCAGAAATTGAATTCACCATGAGGGTAACTCATATCATAAGATCTGACATCCCCTCCAAGGTCCCCAACTCTAAACCCACTTGCACCAGTAGAGATTCTTGTTTGATCCACATCGCCTGTAAGCTCTCTTCATCGGGATGATCCCAACCCAACAAATGCAGTAAACCATGGGCACTCAACCAAGCCAGTTCCACAGTTTCTGAATGACCCTGTTCTTTAGCTTGATCCCTAGCAATCTCCACTGAGATAATTAGATCTCCTAAATATAAGGGGTTTTCAGTCCCTGGAAGAAGAGGGGTTTCTGTCTCTAGAGCAGCAAAGGCTAAAACATCTGTCGGTCTGTCTTGTTGGCGATATTGGGCATTGAAGCTCTGAATCTCTTGGTTATCTGTTAAACGTAAGCTCAATTCATAGGCAGAAGCTGGAGGCAGATCGATACTCTTTAACCAAGCACAAAACCATTGATGCAATAGTTCTGATGCTACCGGAGGTTGAGCAATAGACTTGCTAATCTCAATATTGACTTCAACATCCATTGTGAATATCTCCTATCAGGTGAGGTTATCGAGTGAGGTAGGAAAGTCCCACCAGTACCCCCAAAAGACCAATAACGGTAAGGGTAAAGTGGATTAAGGATTTTCTCCCTTTACGCACCATGTTCCTCATCGCTAGTTTCACGTAACTCGCTTGCGGTTCTTGTGAAGCCGTTTGGGGCGTTTCAGGCATTTCAGGCTGTTCAGAAGGGATAGGAGAGGTTTCAGATTCAGTCATAATTCATTAGGCAAAAGACAACAGGAACTCTAGCAATAGACAATAGCTTGCATTGCTTAGGGTCTAAGCCTTCAAGCTGTAGTCCTCCAGAACAGAGAATCGCTATAATTGCTTTTTGCAAGTGTAACAGAAATGTTACACTTTTATTTCAATCTTTTGGGTTGTCATGTCGATTCTCTGTAAATCTACAGTCTGAACTTGTCAGGCTTTGAGCAAAGCTTTACAGAATCTTGTTGTAAATTGCAGTAATCCTTACTGATTCTTTATATCCAATAGGATAACCTGGAGAGGATAGCAGAGTCTATCGTCTGGAGGAAGCAAATACCGTGAAATCCCAACAATTTATCCTCGCTCTAATCCTATTCTGTTTGCGATTATTGCTCACGGGTTGTACTATTCGACCTGTAGTAAAGCATACTGGCATAACACCCGGACGACGCAGGTCTGCCGCATCTCAACAACACCTCATTAACCTACAAAATTGATAATCTGCTAAAATCCGAACGATCGTCCTAATCAAGTCATGGAGAAATAGCAATGGCTATGCCCAATTTTTTACTTATAGGTGCGGCTAAATCAGGGACTAGCTCTGTTTACAGATATCTCTACGAACACCCTGAAATTTATATGAGCAAAACTAAAGAACCTAATTTTTTTGCTTATGAAGGATGGCAACCTGATTTCTGCGGTCCTGGAGATGCCGAAGCTACAACCAATGTCAAAACGGTACCCTACTTAAAAGAGTATCAAGCCCTCTTTAAAAATGTCAAAGATGAAAAAGCAATTGGTGAAGCCTCTACCTTTTATCTTTATATTCCCGAAACAGCAGCACGGATTAAACACTATATTCCAGAGGTAAAGTTAATTGCTATTTTACGCCATCCTGTGGATCGAGCGTATTCTTTTTATTCCCACTTACGTCGAGATGGACGAGAGCCACTTAAAGATTTTCACCAAGCTTTTAATGCAGAGGAACAGCGTAGAAAAAAACATTGGTCTCCTGTGTGGCGTTATCAAGACTTTGGTTTCTATGGTTTGCAACTGCAACGATATTTCGAGCAATTCGATCCTAAGCAAATCAAAGTCTATCTTTATGAAGATCTGCAAAAAGATGCTCGAAATATGATTAAAGATATT
Source organism: Roseofilum sp. SBFL (assembly GCF_017746885.1). Classification (NCBI taxonomy): domain Bacteria; kingdom Bacillati; phylum Cyanobacteriota; class Cyanophyceae; order Desertifilales; family Desertifilaceae; genus Roseofilum; species Roseofilum sp. SBFL. Next base: position 18,895 of record NZ_JAGHZH010000054.1, read on the forward strand.
TTTCGATTTCTAGAAGTGGATGATACTTTTACACCTAATTTTTCGGTTCGCTACAATAAATCAGAAGTGCCCAAAAATAGGATTTTACATGGTTTTATTAGCAATCAGAATCTTGTCAAGAGCCTCATTAAACCTTTGATCCCTGCCAAAATTCGTCAGCCGATGGCGGCAAAAGCCTACCGGAAAAATCTGGCAAGATTGAAGCCACTGTCTCCAGAACTGCGACAAGAATTAATTCCCATCTTTGAAGAAGATATCTTAAAGCTACAAGATTTGATTGGGCGCGATCTGTCCCATTGGCTAGTCTAGTGTTGAACGATTTGACAAGTTTTGCCATCCTCGGAAACTCTAGCCATAGCGATTTTACCCTGAATCGTCTTTCCATTAAGAGTAAGATTAAGACGCTTGATTTTATCTAATTGCATCACCACTTGTTCGCCATCATAAAAGTGGAGGTTTATCAAGTCATCAGCAATTTGAAAATTATGGACAAGCTGCATCAAGCGATCGATGCTCTCATGGCCGATTTTTCCATAAACCATATTGGCAAGATAAAAAGACTTCTGGTTTTGATTTTCAAAGCCTAAAGCGGGAACTACACTGGATTTATATCTAATGTTATTCTCGATGTCCTTAGAGATTAAAGCTTGGGCTGGAAATTGACGATCGTAGCCATACAAGTTGCGAATAAAACTGATTTTACCGTCTTTATAGGCGACTTCTGCACCTTCTGTTGAGATAATCTCTGGTACACCTTCATCAAACCCTAATGGATATCCTCCTTCTTTGAATTTCAAGGATTTCCGAGTTTTAATGTAATGGACATTAATCATAAAGTCATCTTTAACTAGAGTGTAAGTCCATGCCCAACCGAGGTTAGTATAGATTCGAGGTAACCAGTTAGTGGCCTCGCGTTTGACCATTCGCAATGGATATTTAGACGCAATAAAGTTGGGTTTGCAATAGAGGGGTTGAATCTGCGATCGCTGCACATATCTACCGCCATCAGAAAAGGTTAGAGCATTGTCACACAGAGAACTGTCACTATCGTATTTTTTTCTAATGGGGCCGATATCATAACCAAAGAGAGAAGAATAGGCAAAATTGGTATATTTGCTACTCAGCTCTGGATAACTATGATGAGATTTATGGTTCAGGAGCTGAACATGACCCGATGCGCGATCGCCTACAAGCAAATAACCGGCTGACTCAATGGAAATAGAAAAGCTGTCTCTATCAATAGCTAAAGGTTTCTCCTCAGCCTGCCAAAAAGGGTGAGATTCTGGCAGTAAGAGAAGGTTAAAGGCTTTTCCTAACCAGTAGGGAGAAGCTGCACAGGAGTAAAATTCTAGCAGCCTAGGAGAGTAACGGAGATATCCAGGAGTGAGAAGATTGTCCTCTGTCAAGACTTCCCCGTTCAAAAAGAATTGCAGCGAACGATTACAAATACTCTTGAGTTCCCCCAAATCTTGCTCTAAACCATCCAAATACAACCCCAACGCAATGGGAGCAAGATAGGCAAATCGATAGGTGACAGAGCGCCCAAAACACGGCACATTCCCTTCCCCAGAGAAGAAGTAGCGGAAGCTATGCATATACTCTCGCATCCTTTGGAGATGGAGTTGGGCAATCTCTGGATGGCGATCGCCATCTAAAATAACCCACATCAAAAAATAGTAATGGAATCCCCAGGCATTGTAATAATCAATTTGCTTCGTCTTTCCATCTCGATACCAACCCTCTCCAAGGTACATCTTTTTACAAATCTCTAGATTTGTAAAGATCTCTTTTTTAGAAAAAGACATCCCTAACCTTTCTAAAACGGTATTAATAATAACCTTAAATAAAAGCCAATTATTAGCATGGCCCTTAACCCGATTGCATTGCAACAAATAATCAGCCACCTGTTGTTTTTCTCTATCCGAATACTTATCCCAGATCTGAGCTTGTGAAAGATACAGAGACCATGCCAGAGATCCGCATTCCACAATATTCTGAGAAAAGTCACCTATCTGTCCCCAATATTCAGGATGTTGAGGATTTGTGCCTGCCAAAATTCCTTTATGATAAAAATCGACAACATCCAGAGTTTGATTGCCCACAGTAAGTTTCAAAGTCGGATGACTTTTGAGCAACGGCGCAGCCATAATCAAAGACCGAGAAAAACCTTCCAATTCATCAGCTACTAAACCATTAGTGCTATTGACTCCTGGAAGTTTAATCCTTGCTTTTCCCGGAGACGCATAAGCAAGAATTCCTTCAAGTAAACTTACCATCACTTCTTCCCAGTGTTCTCTAGTTAATCCAGTTACGGAAGCCGTTGGATAGTCGCATGGAGTTGTCCACTGGAAATTTTTCATAGTTGGAGGTGCTTGTAGAAAGGCTGAAACCAGTATATAATATTGGCTGTGGTTCTAACCAGAAGTGTTGAATGTTAGCTTAATACCGAAAAAAAGAGGATAAAATATGGTATTGTATCCTCAAATATTCAAATAATATTCTCGCCTATGGTAGCTTCCTTTACCAATCTTGTCCAACCCATTCTCAAGTCATTGTCTGCTGATGACTACCCGGTTCTCAACTCTCGCCTCTT
>NZ_JAGHZH010000055.1:0-3700 GCF_017746885.1 Roseofilum sp. SBFL
ACAACGCCATCGCCATTGCAGAATGTCTGCGAGGACTGGCCAAAATTAACGCTAAACAACGCCATTATGAAAGGGCCCGACAGTTGTGGCAAGAGGCTCTAGATTTGGCCAGTCAGTTTCGCTATCACGAGCATCCCCTATACCCGTTGCTGATGGCAGATTTAGCTGCCGTGCATGTGTTTTTAGGCGATCGCCCCAGTGCGGAAATTTTGTACGAAAAAGCACAAGAAAAAGCATTGAGGATTTATGGCAAACAGCATCAAGTGGCGATCGCCATTATCCACGATTACCATGCCCTTTGCACTCTTTCAAAATCTTTAGATCGTAAAATGGTTGAAACCTTATCCTAAAAATCAAAATAAATATAGGGGAGTGCCCCTTGAGGAGCAAGTAACCACACTAAATATAAACTGACGGGAATTAAGACTAACTTAATGGGCCAATTGAGCTGTAAATTCAAGCGTCGCTGCAATAAAAACAGAAGCGTCATGAGACCGACTAGAGCGAATAAGATCCAGGTGAATTGTAGGCGATCGATCCCCAGAGTATCAAGATAAATTTTCTGGGTAAATTGGGGGTCGGCCTGTTTGCCAAATAAATGGGAAATGGCAAACCAAGAGTCTTTTAAGTTGGGGAGGCGGAAAAAGATCCAGGCGGTAAATACCATGAATTGGGTTATTGCCCAAGCCAATAGTGTGCCCAGTAAACTTTGCCAAAATGCTTTTAAGGCATGACTTTGCTTGGATAAACTATCCATTAAACGATGGAAAACAAGGGCTAATCCATGATAAATACCCCAAACAACAAAGCCCCAAGCTGCACCATGCCAAATTCCAGCAATGAACATGATAATTAGTAAATTGAAACAAGTTCTGAATAATCCTAAACGGGAGCCTCCTAAAGGAAAATAAAGATAGTTTCTCAGCCAATTTCCTAGGGTCATGTGCCAGCGTCTCCAGAAGTCGGCAATGCTGGTGGTAAAATAGGGGTCTTCAAAGTTTTCTGGTAAAGTTAAGCCGAGTAGAATGGCACTGCCCCGCACAATATCGACATAGCCACTAAAATCTAAAAAGAGTTGGAGTCCATAGGCAAGGGTGGCTAACCATAAATCCCAACTTCCGGCACGGACGAGGTGGGTAAAACTGAGGTCTACAATCATGCCCAAACGGTCAGCAACCAGGGCTTTTTTCGTGGCTCCTAATGCAATCAGCCATACCCCTTCTGTAAACATTTCGATCGATGGAAATTGAGGCGTTCTCAGTTGGGTGGTGAGTTGCTGATACAGGGTAATGGGGCCGGAAATTAGCTTGGGAAAAAAGAGTTTATAAGCAGCAAACTTGGTAAAACTTTTAGCAGCAGGTGCGCCACGATAAACATCAACTAAATAGGCGATCGCCTCAAAACAGAAGAAACTCAGTCCCAAGGGAGCGATTACATTGTCACTCACCCAGTCCGCAGAAGCCGTAGCAGTGGGGATTTGCCAGATCTCGCCGACGGAACCGAGGACAAAGGGAATGTACTTAAAGCCGAATAACAGAAAGACATTTAAGACGATTCCAACGACGAGAATAAAAAAGCGCCGCTGATTCCAACCCGCTTGGGCGAACTGCCATTCTTGGTTAGATAACTGCCAATCTTGACCGTGGGAACCTTGGACGGAATCGGGAACTAGGACTTTGGCTAAACTATAGTTAACCCAAGTCATGGCTAAAAGCAGCGGCAGATATTGGGGTTGCCAAGAGGCGTAAAAGATTAATGAGGCGATCGCCAGTAACAGAAACCGCGTTTTCCCGGATTGACTTGACCAATAGAGGATGCAGACGCTGAATAAAAATACACCATAGAGGAGGGACGTGAAGCTCATTGGTTATGGAGTGGGACAATAGAGAAATAGGTGGGCAGGGAGACAGGGAAGATCATTAAAAGTTAAAATTATAGATATTCAACATCATAAATGCTTAATCTATAAACATCAATTAAATTCCCCGTAGGGGCGGGTTATACCCAAATCTAGAACACCCACCCATCAACCCTCAAAACCCGCCCCCACCCCACTTGTACCCTCAAAAAGTAATTCAAGAAATCACCCAGTATAATATTCTAAAAAATCCTTAACGGTCAAAATTAGAATTTGCTGATATTCTAATAAAACCAATAAATCTTTATCACCAGTAATAATGATATCCGCTTCCGCAGCTAGGGCCGTGGCTAAAACTACGCGATCATCTCTATCGCGCAATTCGGGGACATCTAATTCTGAAATAGAATAAACCGTGACTAATTCTTCTGTTCCTCTCAGGAGTTCTTCTGGGGTAAACTCTAGAGATTGAATTTTCTGTTGCAGTTTCTCATAACTGAAAGTCATCTTTAGTTCTGCTAACAACGCAGGAGAACTACAAATATGAATCTGCTGAGTTCTTGCCAAAGCAATCAGTTGGCCGGGTAAACCACGCCATAGCCAAGCAGAAACCCAAACATTGGTATCTAGAACCACCTTCATCAAGCTTTTCTATTTTGGCGGACTTCGCGCACGATCTCGCAAATTTCTTCTATACTCAGTTTCTCCGAATCATCTGCTTGTGTTTCGAGGTTTGCTTCCCATTTTTGCCAATCAAATGCAGGGGATTGGATTGATTTAGCTTTGGTTAAAGTAATTGCTTCTTCGCTAATGGAGACTAAGTATTGTTCCCCGGGATTGAGTCGGGCTTGCACTTCTGGCGGTAGTTCCAGCGTTTTTTCTGGTGTGACGGTAATGGTAAGGGTTTGAGCGTTTTCCATTGTCCTGATTGGGGGCAATTTGATCTTGAATTGAGTCTAGCTTTTCCTGATGGTTAGACGCAGTGCCTACACCGATTCAATTTTATCACACATCCCCAATCCTATTCCCCAAAAACCGTAGGGGCGGGTTATACCCAAATCTAGAACCCCCACCCTTGTCTAGAAACCCGGTTTCTTCAAGAAACCGGGTTTCTGGTTCCCCACCATTTCTTCAGCAAAAAAGTGGAATTGGACAACCCTTCGACTCATGTTCGCGAACATCACCTACTAAGCTGCCCAACGCCGGTTTATTTTCGGATGCTCTCGCGAACATCACAGGAATAGGTCTTGACTCTTCAGAAATACGCCCCATTCATTCCCATAAATGAGTTCTGAGTGCGAAGAGTAATCGCCAAGGGACAAACCACGCGAAAACCGAAGTTGTTGTTCCTATTGTCCGCCGCATTCCTATTGCGATTCTGAGAGCGACAATTGTCTGAATTGTTGTTCCAACAACCGCCACGAAGCAGCCGGAGTTGCCTACCCCTTCTTTACTCCCTAGAAAAGACCAGCGAAGCAAATATCTGTTGACGCAATCGCCAGGTGTCGCCATACTCCAGATGGGCGCACCAGCTTTGCCAAGACTGTTGAATTTGGTCTATTGTTATTTTACCTTGAGCGTAGTCATTTTGTAATGTTCGCCATCGCCGCCTTGCTCGTCTGAGGTTTTCATTGCGAACCCGAATACAGTCGGGGAACATACGAAAGCCTAAAAAATTAGCTCCATGGCGAGTCAAAAATATTTGACTTTTAATCGGATGGATTTTTAGCCGCAATTGCACTAAATACTGTTCAATTTCCTCTCTGGCTTCCCTGAGAAATTGGAAGTCATTCGAGAACAGAGCAAAATCATCCACATAGCGAACATAGGACTTAACTCTAA
>NZ_JAGHZH010000003.1:0-18443 GCF_017746885.1 Roseofilum sp. SBFL
AGGTTCGAGGATTTTCTGGTACAATTGAGGAAGCATTTTTATATTTTTGTGGTCTCTACACGACCACTTTACTCTTTTACCGATCGCCTCCTCAACCCACCACTCTCTCTACCATTGAGCCTCCTTGTCACCCCTTGAGAACAATAATTTATTTTATTAAAAATCTATCACTCATACATACCACTACTACAGCCACTACAAACCATAACCTCATCGTTCCAATTGTCAACCCTAAAATATACTCACTGCGTTCGGGGTATGACAATTTCTACTCTTGAGGTTATTTTCTTTTTCGCGGCTGTTAGGCAGGGGTATGTATTCGGCTAGAAAAAGGTGGCAATACAGGACAGAAGATTGACAATAACGCACTCTGGAGGACTCGAACCGTAGACCCCAAAGTGAGCTGACGCTATCCGAATGACTACAGCTCTTGCCAAATCTGCCTTGTAGAACCTTGAAAAGAAAATAGGCAGATGTTTAAAACACACATAAAACAGGTATGGAATCTAGTGAACGAATATTTTCACTCGAACCAGATTGACCCATCTCAGTTGGTTGACTATGAACTGGTGAGAGAATACCTCAAAGCTTGCCAGAAGTCAACCCCTAAGGGTGTCTCTATCAGCAAGCAAGGTAACCAGCTATATCTCCGGTTTAAAACCACCACCAAACCAGTAACAGCCAACAACTCTTGTAATGAAGACTCTACTCGCGATGGTTGTGTCAATGCCTCAAGGAGTAACAACAGGCTTGAATGTAAGGCAGAGCTTTGCTTTGAGCATTTCAAATGGCAAAAAAATTCAGTCATTTTTTGGGTAAGAAACCCTCTAAGGTTGAGGCATGGTTATGCGATCGCAACATTTCATCGAATGGGTTCCTTCATACTTAGTTCTTTTATGTGCTTATCTCAACAGTTATTTTGGTAGCTGCCCGTAGTCGAGTGAACTGCTTTGTCAACATTATTTGTGGATTAATTGCCTATTGTCATCAATCCAAGAAAGCCTCGAATTCATTTAGAGTTGGCTTTACCGCCTTCTGCTTAACCCGAACTCAGGTTCTTTTGGTCGTCACTGCAAAGCAGGTGTTGACTGCAAGGAGTTACAGCGCAAAGCGCTGTTATGATGGACAGTAACAACAATGAGTAAACCAGTTTTTTAACGGTTCAGGATTGATCAACTGTATAGCCACGGATAGGAGGAGATCAATCATAGCACTGGTAGTAGGAGCAAAACCTAAGACAAAGGACTTAAGTTGTGACCCCCACATTCAATGGGGTTAAAATCTGGAGAATAGGGGGATAAATAGAGGACGCTAGCCCCGACGGACTCAATTGTACTGACAATGGAGGCGAGTTTATGAACCGCTAAATTATCCATAATGACTACTGCACCTGGCCATAACTGGGGCAGGAGAAACTCCTTAATAAACACCTCTTTTTTGCTTTACTAATTTGTGAACTCAATTTTTACTCACTGACAATCTGGCGGATACTTGTCTAATTGAATACTTTTCTACTAGATGCGCTTTGACTATTTTCTCTCGTAAATCTAGGCTGTATGCTTTCATTAGCTCCTCCATAGCCTCTTTTTCTTCAGGGTACACCATTACAGCGCTTTGCGCTGTATATTCCTGTGCTATTGCTATGTTTTGACATTTTTCTGAGTTATTCACTCTTTAGTTTAACGGGTCACCCTTCTCTAATACCCAATCAAGGATGAGGGGATTGACCAATTCTGGAGCTTCATCTTGGGGACAATGACCGACTCCTTCCAGGGGAATAAAGTGTTTAACGGCTGCAAATTCAGCTAATTTGCGTCCCTGCTCAATAGGTTCCCAGGGGTCTTCAGTTCCCCACAGCATGAGTGCTGGAGAAGGGAGACTTTCTAACAAATCTTCCGGTAAGGGGCCTTGGGAATAGCGGGTAAAGGCGATAAAGACATCTGCTGCACCCGGATCGAGGGCTGGAGCCATGAGTAAATCGACCAATTCAGGGGTAACCGCTTCCGATCGCCCATAAGCTTCTTGTAAAATCTGTCGTACAACCTTGGGTTTAGCAATTTGAGCAAAGAACCAATGACCGATCGCCCGAATCCCCAAAAACCGTTGTACCAAGGGCGCACCATAGCGCTTATAAAACGGTAAACTCTCTCGGCGGCGATCGTGGAGTAACCTTAAAGAACAATTGAGTAAAACGACAGAGTTTACCCAATCTGGAGCATCAACTGCTGCTTGCATCACAGCAATACAGCCGATCGAATTACCCACTAATACCGTTGGCTCACCAATTACCTCTTGACAAAACTGGATAATTTGCTCGCTCCAGGTTTTAAATCTATACTCAATCTCCACCCCTGGAGTCGGTTTAGCCGAACCCCCAAAGCCAATTAAATCTAGGGCATAACAGCGACAACCTTGACCGAGAACTGGGAGATTTTTCCGCCAATGATCCACCGATCCCCCAAATCCATGGATCAGTAATACCGTTGGTCCCATTTGACCCATTTTCTGATAGCGGATGGGAAATCCGCGCCAGTTCCAGATCAGATATTCCATAGGATCAGCCGGATCATTGGCCCTTTGAGTCGCAGAAATAGTCATATAATTTGGGAAAAGCGTGCAAGATTGTATGGGCAGAATATAAGTCAAACCCACGGTTCTTGTCAGCTATTTCCCTAAACATGAATCACTAAGGGTGCGTTCACTAAACTAGAATTATATCTATTTCGGCTTGCTTATCAGGTAGTGTTCCTATCTATCGCTCTAGCCGAGCAGCCATCTGCTATGCTCTGAACAACTGGATTGGGCCAGAACCCCAGTTGTGGAGTAATACACTGCCTTTCCATTTACAGGCGCGAGGATTTCCTATGCCAACCGAAACCGCATTCCTTAACTGTCCCAATCCCAGTTGTCAGACAGTCAACTCAGAAAATCGTCAAGATTGCCACAGTTGCGGCACTCGGTTAGTCAAGCGGTATCTGTGGGCAACGTCTCCCGATCTGCGACCTTTAGGACACGCCTTGGACTTTCTAGAAGTGGGGCAACGAATGGGCGATCGCTATCTCTACAAAGGTAATCACATTTTCCTCGATCTGAAACCGGGGGTTCCCCCCCATATCCCCTCAGAAATCTCGACATCCCTACAAACCTATCTCAAACTATTTCCCTATCGACTCCATCTCCCCCAACCCTACGAACTCTTAACCCTAAAATCCACTTTACCCCCCGTGCTATTGCTCGAAGGAGCGCCGATTAATCCATCCCTTTTAGACCAAGCCCCTTTGAAACCCCCCCTGATGCCAACACTCAAAGACCAATGGGCCAACGCTTCTCCCATGCGTCAACTGCATTGGTTATGGCAAATTGCCCATCTGTGGCAACCGTTAAAAGTGTTGGGCGTGGCAAATTCCCTGCTCGATCATCACTTCTTGAGAGTTGAAGGACCAGTGGTACGGATTCGAGAATTGCGGGCCGATCCCTCATCTTCAGTTGAGTTATCCCAATTAGGGCAAATGTGGTTACCGTTAGCTCAACAGGCTAACCCCTTAATTAATCGCTTTTTACAACATTTAGCTCAAGGGTTGACTGAAGGAGCAATTTTCGCCATGGATCGGGCGATCGCCGAACTGGATCGGGCCTTACACTATTGTCGTCAGTCCCAGACTACCCACTTTAGCCTATGTACCGCCAGTGATAAGGGTCCCAGTCGCTCCCATAATGAAGATGCTTGTTACCCCCTGCAAACCTCCCCAGGTCAAAGCATTTCGTCATTTCAGGGGTCTGACCCTCTCTGTGCGATTGTCTGTGATGGTATTGGTGGTCATGCTGGGGGAGAAGTGGCTTCTCAACAGGCGATCGAAAGTATTTTGGCCTCTTTGAATTGGGACAAGCTTTCTGCTGCCAAGAGTCCCCCAGAGCGGGTCGATCGGATCGTCGATCTTCTGGATCGGCTGATTCGTGATGCGAATACAGTGATTAGCGATCGCAATGACCAAGAGCATCGTCACGAACGACAGCGCATGGGAACGACTCTTGTCATGGCAGTTGTTCCCCCTCCTGTGGAGCCAGCCCATGAACTCTATATTGCCCATGTGGGAGATTCCCGGATCTATTGGATCACCCAGCATGGATGTCATCAGTTAACTTTAGACGATGATTTAGCTTCTCGTGAAGTGCGCCTAGGTTATACCTTATATCGTGGCGCTCTCCAACATCGGGCCGCTGGTGCCCTGGTGCAAGCCTTGGGAATGAGTGAGTCTAGTCTCCTTCATCCTACTGTGGGGCGATTAATTCTAGATGAGGATGGCATTGTGTTGCTTTGCTCTGATGGACTCAGTGATGGCGATCGCGTCGAACATCATTGGCAAAGTAAACTATTACCCATTTTGGAAGGTAAATTAGATTTGGCCACCGCCACGGCTGAATTAGTCGAATTAGCCAATACCCTCAATGGCCATGATAATGTCACCATCGGCCTGATCCATTATCAAGTCAAACCCCAAAAGGCGACCTTGAAGCCCTTAACTCAATTATTTCATCCGGTTATTCAGGGAGATCGCCCCGTCAAAGAATCAGTCCAAAATTCGATGAAAACTCAACTGGTAACGGTTGGCGCTCCAGAAGACCACAAGGACTTGAAATCTAATCCAAACTCCCAGCCCCAAACGGTTTCTATTTCTCGATTATTAGTGGGGATTGCCAGTTTAATCACAATTTTATTGGTTTTAGGGGGAGCGATATTATATCTGTTTGAGCCATCTTGGAGGCGATCGCCGACCCTTCAAAACTCTCCTGCTATACCCGTCCAACCGTCCCCCTCTCCCAGTCCCATCAACCCGTAAAATTATGGGTAATGGGTCATCAGTAATCTCCGTATCTGTGCGTCCCCGTGTCTCCATCTCCCCGTCTCCCCATCCCCCAATCCCCCCATCTGTCCAAGCAATTCGATAAACTAGAAGAAAGGGAATACACTCAACCCGTAATATCAAGGCTCTTAAATGTCTTCAATTGACTGCCCTTGTCTCAGTATTGCCATTACCCGGTTGGTTGCTTGTTCGCCACCTGATGGCAGTGATAAACCTCATTCTCCAGATAGAAACCAATCCGCCCATTTTGCCATTTGGGTAATTCGGGCTTCCTATCCCGGAGGATATACTCATCATGACCGTATTTGGCCCTATACTCTCAGCCTCACGTGGGAAGGATGGCAGGATTTATTTAAAATTCCCTCCCAACCCTCCTATTCTCTCTCCATTCCGGCTGTAGAGTCTAATCCAACAGAATTCGAGACTTTACCCTTTTCTTTAGAGGAAAAAGGGTCTTATAGTAGTCGGTTAATGCAACAATTGGGGATTAGTTTGTGGCAATGGGTCTTTGATGGCCCCATTCAAAGTTGTTTATCCCAAAGTCAAGGTATTGCCTTAGGACAGAATAAACCCTTACGAGTGCGCCTCGATATCCGGGACCCCGATCTAATTCCTTTACCTTGGGAAATTATGCAATCTCAAGCGGGAAAACAGGCCATTTCCGTTTCTCCTACCCTGTTATTTAGTCGTACCACCAGTGATGTCGATCCTCTGCCTCCCCAACGAACCGATCAGGAACTAAATATTTTATTGGTCTTTGGCGCAACCGTTGGTCAGGGTACTTGCGGTTCTGAAGGGCTTGAGGGTACACCCAGCGATCTGCAACTGGAAGCAGAAGCGGAGACCTTAGCTCGAATTCTGGAAAATTGTACCGATCCCCATCAAACCCTACCCAGCTTACTGACTTCATCGGTTCCCTGTAAAGTGGATACCTTGATCCAACCGACTCCTGCACAGTTAATTGCGGCTTTGGAAACGAAGACCTACAATATCGTGTTTTATGGGGGCCATGGTGTCCCGGCTCCGGATGGAGGACTGTTTTATTTACAGCCAGAAACCACCCTGAGTGGCCGGGAATTTGCCAATGTGTTGGTTCGAGGACAGGTGACGTTGGCAGTTTTGAATACTTGTTGGAGTGCGAAGGGAGATACGGAAGCAGATGACCCTAAAGATGGAGACTCCCATCGTCCCCTGCCTCGTAGTAGTTTCGCGGAAGTACTACTACATCATGGGATACCAGCAGTTTTAGGAATGCGAGAGGCGATCGCCGATCGAGAAGCGCTCAGTTTCATTGAAGCCTTTGCTGAAGCCCTATCCAAGCGTTTCTCGATCGATGAAGCTACGGCTATAGCTCGGCAACGCTTAATTACACTCTATAAGTATAATCAACCCTCCTGGACACTTCCGGTGTTATATATGCATCCAGATTTTGATGGACAGTTATTAGTCCCTGCTCCGGAAGGAATTACCGAATTACCGGATACAGCAGTCAATTTGCATCAACAAACCCGCACGATTGCCTCCTTACGTTCAGTAGAAGAAACAACACAGGTTTGGCAGATTCATGGCGGACTTATGCGAGTGGGAAGACGGGAAGAGAATGATATTGTCATTAGCGAACGCTGGGTATCTCAGCGGCACGCGGAAATTATTCGCCGGGAACCGTTAGAGTCGAATCAGGGACAACCCACCTATTGGTTACGGGATTTTTCCCGCTTTGGAACCTTGGTATTACGAGCAGGGAATTGGCAAAAAATTCACCAGCAAGAAATTCCCCTAAAATCAGGGGAAAAAATTAAGTTTGGTAGTTCCCAAGGACAAATGTTGGAGTTTGTGATTGAGGAATTGATGATGAACTACTCACACTCTAAATAACGTCAGTTTTGGATAAGCTGAAACCCTTCTTCTCTCGTTGGCGGCAATCCCCATTCTTTCGTCAAATCAATCGTAAAATGCCCTCAACCAAACTGATGTTCATTTATTCCAGGGGATGGGTTTGCTGTTCGAGAATCTGCCAAATCCTTTGTAAGATCTCTTGGGTGCCAGTTTGGGTGGCAGCAGATAGAAGGAATACGGGGGAGTCAGTAAATTCTTGGAGAGCATGGGCGATCGCCTCCCAATCTTCGCTTTGATCCACCGCATCCATCTTATTCAAGCCAATTACTTGTGGGCGATTTTCCAATCCTTTCCCATAAGCCACTAACTCTTGTTGAATCGTATTATAGACCGCAAAAATATCCGGTTCTGTACTATCAATTAGGTGCAATAAAACCCGCGTCCGTTCAATATGTCGCAGGAAATCATGACCCAAACCAATCCCTTCTGCTGCGCCTTCAATTAACCCCGGAATATCAGCAAATACGGTTCCATCTCCCGTCGGTTTGCGTACAACTCCCAAATTAGGAATTAACGTCGTAAACGGATAATTAGCAATTTTTGGTTGCGCGGCTGAAACAACTGAAATAAACGTCGATTTTCCTGCATTCGGCAAACCAATAATGCCCACATCTGCTAAGAGTTTCAACTCAAAACGAAACCGTCCCTCTTCACCCTCTAAACCCGGAAGTGCATAATCAGGGGCACGATTGCGATTACTCAAGAAATGCTGATTCCCTAATCCTCCTTTTCCCCCTTGGGCGATCGCTAATGTTTGTTCATTTTCCACTAAATCCCCAATCCATTTCCCCGTTTTTGCATCTGTAATTACGGTTCCACAAGGAACTTCTAAAAACAAATCTTCTCCATTAGCTCCCGTGCGATTATTGGGGCCACCGCGCTTACCATTTTCGGCTCGAAATAAATGTTTGTAGCGAAAATCTAACAAAGTTTGCAACCGCTCGGTTGCTCTGACAATAATCGATCCCCCTTTGCCTCCATTTCCACCAGAAGGCCCCCCCGCAGGTACATATTTCTCCCGACGGAAGGCGACTAAACCATCTCCACCATCTCCAGCTTTTACTTGTACTTCAACTTGATCGATAAACTGCATACTTGAGGAGATTAATTAAGGGTTATTGAGACCATAGAGGAGTGTGAGCATTTTCCTCGTTTCACCTCTTATTGTTGAGCTTTAGCCCTCTGGATATTTTAGTGCTAAAGCTCAACAACAAGGGGAAAATCAAGAGAATTAAAGACCCAATTCAGCTAAAATATCTTGGGCATGGGTGGCAGTTTTGAGGTTAGCACCTTCAAAAACTTTGATAATTTTTCTCGAACCATCAATCACATAGGTCACACGCTTAGAATAACTGCCCCCTTCAACATCATAAGCTTTAGTCAGTGCGCCATCTGTATCTGCCAAGAGGGGAAAGTTTAAACCATACTTTTCGGTAAACTTCTGGTGAGAGGCTTCATCATCCATGCTCACCCCTAAGACCACAATTTCTTTGCCTTGATATTCTCCATAAGCTTCTTTAAAGCTTTGAGCTTCTTTGGTACATCCGGGAGTATCATCCTTGGGATAGAAATAGAGAACCACGGTTTTTCCAGAAAAATCAGAGAGGGAAACCGAATTACCATTCGTATCTTTGGCGGTAAATGCTGGGGCAGTTGTGCCGACAGATAGAGACATAGAGATTGTTTTGGGTTAACTTAAGAACGACTTTTGTAATTTTACAATACCTTGCTGCAAGTTTTGAGACGGAGCTGGCGATCGCCTCTTCCCTAATCTGCCAAATCTCCATGCTAGATTAGAATAAGCGATCGTGAGTTTTGACTTGTCCTTCCTGCTCGACCCTTTGTTATCCTTATGTCATTGGTTCACTCTTCTCCCTCACCAGTTCCTCAACAAGATAGCCCAACCTGGATGCGAGCCGATCTCGCCCTACGCTGTTCTCCATTTCAACTACAATTGTTTACTGACCTCAAAATTCGCAGTATTCCCCTAGCGGAGATCGCCACTCAAGCCGGATTGACAGCCCACTATACCCGCGCTACCCTCACCGAAATCGCTGCTGAAGATGCCCTCCTCTGGCTCATTCAAGTCGGTATTTTACGCCGAGAAGTAGACGGACAAGGAATTACCGATCGCTTTCGCCTCACGCCTTTAGGTCGTCAACTGATTGAATACTGGGAGACGCAAACTGGAACGCTTCCGAGGGTCTCAATGGGCGATCGCCTCTACAACCGTCTGCATCAACTAATTCCCTGGTTTCTCCGATAACCCTCACGAATCCTTAACCATTCAATACATTGAATCTTCTATGAAAGCAATTATGGTAGTGGGCACAACCTCCCACGCAGGAAAATCCATGTTATGTACAGCCCTGTGTCGGATTTTAACGCGGCAAGGTTGGCACTTAGCCCCCTTTAAGGGACAGAATATGGCCTTAAATGCCTATGTTACCCCCACTGGGGGAGAAATTGGCTATGCCCAAGCCGTACAAGCTTGGGCGGCTGGGGTTCCCCCTCAAGTCGCCATGAATCCCATCTTACTGAAGCCCCAAGGTAACATGACATCCCAAGTGATCTTGCTCGGAGAAGCTGTGGGACAAGTGAGCGCCGAAAATTACTATAAAGATTATTTCGATCGGGGATGGGAAGCCATTACTGAATCCCTAGAACAGTTATCCTATGAGTTTGATTTAGTTGTCTGTGAAGGAGCTGGATCTCCAGCAGAAATTAATCTCAAACATCGAGATTTAACCAACATGCGGGTAGCCAAACATTTAAACGCCTCTACAATTTTGGTCGTCGATATCGATCGCGGTGGTGCCTTTGCCCATGTCGTGGGAACCCTGGAATTACTCGAACCCGAAGAGCGCACTTTAATTAAGGGAATTGTCATCAATAAATTTCGCGGTCAGCGCTCCCTTTTGCAATCGGGAGTTGAATGGTTAGAAAACTATACAGGAATTCCAGTTTTAGGAGTGATTCCTTGGTTAGATATGGCCTTTCCAGCAGAAGATTCCCTTAGTTTACTCGAACGAGATGGGGGAAAATCCAAAGGGTCAGCCGATCTAACGATCGCCGTGCTGCGCTTACCCCATATTGCCAATTTTACCGATTTTGATCCCCTCGATTTAGAAGCCAGTGTGCAGATCAAATATGTGAGTCTCCATGAGTCCTTGGGATATCCAGATGCAGTGATTATTCCGGGTTCTAAAACAACAATCTCTGATTTGATGGCGTTGCGCAAAAGTGGTATGGCCCAAAAGTTACAGGATTATGCCGCTAGTGGTGGAACCCTATTGGGCATTTGTGGTGGTTTCCAAATGCTAGGTAAAATGATTGCCGATCCGGAAGGCTTTGAAGGGGAAGAAGGTCGGTATCCAGGTTTGGATTTATTGCCTATTCAAACCGTGCTTTTAGGCAAAAAAGTCGCCCGCCAGCGATCCGTTACTTCCCACTATCCTGAAGAAGGATTACCCATGACTGGATTTGAAATTCATCAAGGACGCACGAGTGTACTCTCTGATGACGGTTACTATTATTTGTTTGACGATCAACCCTTGGGGATGGTTGATCGGAATCAAGGCATTTGGGGAACCTATTTACATGGCATTTTTGATAATGGCCCCTGGCGAAGGATGTGGTTGAATCGGTTGCGCAAGCAGCGAGGTTTGTTAGCATTGCCTACAGGGGTTCCCAATTATCGGGAACAGCGAGAATTCGTGTTAGATATTCTCAGCGATCGAGTGGCCGAATATTTGAATATTCGGCCGCTTCTTTCATAATTTGTCCGGTTTACAGTTGAGGAGAAAATAATGGGTCAGGCGATCGCCGTTCGATTTTTGCCCGATGAGGTTATCGTTAAAGCTGAAGTGGGAGAACCCTTGTTAGAAGTGGCTCGACGGGCTGGGGTGACCATTCCCACAGGGTGTTTAATGGGGTCTTGTCATGCTTGCGAAGTGGAGATTTTAGGTGGTCCTAATCTCTGTGCTTGTATTAGTGGCGTTCCCGCAGGAAGAGATAAAATCACCGTCAATCTTGAGAGCGATCCACTCTGGTAATATCGTGGATTCGATGAACAATGAGACGGGTTATAGTGGCAGGTTTCAAACCCGCCACTACAATAGACCAATCATGATTGTATCAATCTTAATCTATTGCCTTTGAGCTAGTACAATCCGATTCTCTAGCGCTCTAGGCTTGCCAATTCTTCGCTACCACTTCAGCTAAATCTACAACTCGCTGAGAATAGCCCCACTCGTTGTCATACCAAGCAATTACTTTCACCATATCGCCATCCATAACCATGGTTAAGCTGGCATCTACAATAGAAGACGCATCATGACCGCGATAATCACAGGAGACTAAAGGTAGATCGCTATATTCGAGAATGCCTTTTAGGGGGCCTTCAGCCGCTTCTTGAAGGGCTTCATTCACCTCTTCTACAAAGGTCTTTTTCTCCACTTGAACCACTAAATCTACAACAGATACATTGGGAGTGGGAACCCGCATAGCAATTCCATTGAGCTTTCCTTTTAATTCAGGAATGACCAGAGCTACCGCTTTAGCTGCTCCAGTAGAGGTGGGAACAATATTCAGAGCAGCAGCTCTAGCGCGACGCACATCCCGGTGAGAGGCATCTAGCAGGCGTTGGTCACCGGTATAACTATGGGTGGTGGTCATGGTTCCCTTGATAATGCTAAATTTCTCGTGGAGAACCTTGGCAAACGGAGCTAAACAGTTGGTGGTACAACTGGCATTACTCACGACTTTATAGTCTTCATGCCGATATTGTGCATCGTTAACTCCCACGACAAAAGTTCCGATATTTCCTCCTTTTCCGGGAGCCGTAATCAGAACTTTTTTCGCCCCTGCTTGTAAATGCTTAGATGCTCCTTCTTCCGTGACAAATACACCTGTGGATTCAATGATTAAATCCACTCCCCATTCTGCCCAGGGTAAGTTTAGGGGGTTGCGATCGGAAACACATTTGACGGTTTTTCCATTGACCGTTAGGGAATTTTCGTCCGCCGATATATCTGCATCAAACGTGCCCAACATGGAGTCATATTTGAGCAAATGGGCGTTTGTTCTCGGATCGGAAGTATCATTAATCCCCACAACTTCCAAGTTGCTGTTTTCTCTGCCTGCCCAGCACCGCATGAAGTTCCGTCCAATCCGACCAAAACCGTTAATTGCTACTCTAATCACTTCGTCTTGCCCTCTATTTCTTCAACCAAGTATTTTTAAGCGAATTGCTGAATGTTTATTTTGACGTTAAACCGACAGGAACAAGGCCCATCAAGTTTGATTGCTCTACAGAATTTGCTCTCATTTTCCTTAATCAAGAGATCCTGATTTGGGATCGTAATGGATATTTTTTTTCCGGATTGACCCCCGAAACTCAGTAGAAAACACTACTCAACTTTGGGGAGATCGCTGGCGATCGCCACCCACTGATGAAGGAAATCTACTTAAGCGATCCCAAACTTAAGTCCAATGGAGCCTTGCTAACCTGAGCCAGCTTCTGGTATTGATCCTCTACTCTAGAAAACCTTCCAGAATTGAGTGAGCTTCCTGAGCATAAGGAAGCCTGTTCGATCTGAAGATACCATAAAAAGGCACCGAGTTCTTGAGAAGATGAGGTTTAATTTCCGGAATTTGGTGAACCCCTAGAGAAAAAGAAGATAAAAAGAAATAATTATATCACAAAAGTCATGAAAACCGAAATGAGTCTATCTTTTGTAGAGAAATCAACCGGGTATGGGAAAGCCAAGGTCATTCTCAAGAACTGATTGGAGATTTTGTGGCATAGTATTGCCATGAAAGCAAATGCTGAAATATGATATCGCGTGTTATTGGTGTGGTGTGTGAGGAAAAAAATGCTAAGTTCGATAGACTTTGGCGGCAAACCGTTCCATTTTATAGGAATAGGGGGGATTGGAATGTCAGCTTTAGCGTATATACTAGCTAAACGGAACCTACCGGTGTCGGGTTCAGACATCCGCTTATCCCATATTACCGAAAGGTTACAGGAAATAGGAACTCAGATTTTTGGCTCTCAAGAAGGCAAAAACTTGGAGATCTATCATTCCGTGACCGATCGCTCCTCAGAGCAAGGAAAAGCGATCTCCACAGCTCTAAAAGAGAGAAATTCAAGCGACAACAGGAACGGCCACTTACCCCAAGTCATTTGCTCAACTGCCATCAATACCAATAACGCAGAATATAAAGCAGCCCTAGAATTGGGCTGTCCCATCTTTCATCGCTCTGATGTTCTTGCCGCCCTCATCCAAGACTATCGCAGTGTAGCCGTTGCCGGAACCCATGGTAAAACCACCACCAGTAGTTTAATCGGTTATCTCTTACTTCGAGCCGCGTTAGATCCCACCATTATCATTGGCGGAGAAGTGAAGGCCTGGGAAGGCAATGCACGATTTGGCCAAGGAGAATTTTTAGTCGCAGAAGCGGATGAATCCGATGGTTCTCTGGTGAAAATTGCAGCAGAAATTGGAGTCGTTACCAATATAGAATTGGATCACCCAGATCATTACCAAAGTCTCGATCAGGTCATTGAAACCTTTGAAAGATTCAAGAAACAGTGTAAAACATTAGTGGGATGCATCGATTGTCCAATTGTGCGCGATCGCATCCATCCAACCATTAGCTATAGCTTAAATTTAGAGTCAGGGGCAGCGTACAGCGTCGATCAAATTATCTATACCTCTCAAGGAACCCAGGCGAGGGTATGGGAGCGAGGTCAGTTGTTAGGGGAGATTGAAATTCCCCTATTGGGCCAGCACAATCTTAGCAACGCACTGGCGGCGATCGCCGTAGCTCGCTATTTAGGAATCCCATTTTCCACCCTTCAGGAGGCCCTGTCCTCTTTTGAAGGAGCAAAACGGCGCTTTGAATACCGAGGAGAATTTAAGGGCAGTATGCTCATTGATGACTATGCTCACCATCCAAGTGAAATTCAAGCCACTTTAGCCGCAGCGAGTCTAAGAGCCAAAGACCAACGCGTCATCGCTATCTTCCAACCCCACCGCTACAGTCGAACCCAAATGTTTCTGACTGAATTTGCCCAATCCTTCGGACAAGCCAATCAAGTGGTGGTAACAGATGTCTATAGTGCGGGAGAAGCCAATTCAGACCGCTTCCAGGGTGAAACCGTAGCCCAGGTCATCGGTGAATATCACGATCGAGTCTCCTATCAACCCACCCTCAAAGACGTTGAAAACTATTTGGTCGCCCACTTACAACCTGGAGATTATGCTGTTTTTCTTGGAGCAGGGAACTTAAACCAAATCATTCCCAAGCTCATCACTCATCCAGCCTAAACCTTCACATTCTCTTCACTTCCTCCACCTGCCCATACACCATTGATGAAAACCAATGACAATTTCCTACGATCCCCCTAAACTCAAAAGTGCTTGTGGCCTCACTCAGATTTCTCCTGAAGGCATGAAACTTAAACCGACAGAGGTTGTGATTGCTCAACCGAGTATGATTCAAAGCCATGTGTCCCTAGCTGGGTTAACCTCATTTCGAGTGGGGGGACCAGCTCAATGGTATGTAGCTCCTCAATCAGAATCAGAATTACTTACGAGTTTAGCTTGGGCGAAAAGCAAATCCCTACCTGTAACTACCATTGGGGCAGGATCAAACCTATTAATCAGTGATGATGGATTACCTGGACTGGCGATCGGGACTCGCAACCTGCGAAATATTGAGTATGATGACCAAAACGCCCAAGTCAGGGTAGATGCGGGAGTGTCCTTAGCCTATCTAGCCAGGCAAGTGGCTCGTCGAGGGTGGTCTGGACTCGAATGGGCGATCGGGATTCCAGGAACAGTTGGTGGCGCGGTAGTCATGAATGCTGGAGCCCACAAAAGTTGTATGGCCGATATCCTTACGGATATTCACGTGATCGCTGGTAATGGAGTTCAGCAAACCTTGATGAAAGCTGACCTGGAATATAGTTACCGCAGCTCTATCCTACAAGGATCAAACTACACCGTGACTCAGGCTCGATTTCAACTCAAGCCCACCCACGATCCCCAAGCCATCATCACAACCACCAATACCCATCTCCATCAACGTCACGCCACCCAACCCTATCACCTACCCAGTTGTGGTAGTGTATTCCGCAATCCTGAACCCCAAAAAGCAGCTCGACTGATTGAACAAGCTGGGTTGAAGGGCTATAAAATTGGAGATGCACAGGTTTCTGAACTCCATGCCAACTTTATCCTCAACTGTGGCCGGGCAACAGCCAGTGATATTTATCAGTTGATTCACTATGTTCAGGAACAAGTAGATCGGCGATGGTCGATCCGATTGAAACCCGAAGTGAAAATTGTAGGAAATTTTAACCAGTAATGGTAAAGCCCCCAGGGTCTTAGGTTCTAACTCGGCCAAACTCAAGTTTTTTCGGTCGGTTTTGGTTATGCCTGAGCCAACTGTGGGTAGAATAGCGTAGGAAAGCAGAACAACCACCATTAGAGTAATCAATTATGTCAAAAGGACAGGGATTTGGCTTCGGTTTAGGAAAAATGAAAGAGCTGACCGAAGCATTCAAGAAAGCTCAACAGGTTCAAGAGGGCGCAAAGCAACTCCAAGAAGAGCTAGAGCAACTCGAAGTTGAGGGTGAAGCGGGCGGTGGACTCGTCAAAGTTGTCATGAATGGCAACCAAAATCCCCAGAGCGTAACCATTGCCCCTGAAGTTTTGGGAGAAGGGGCGGATGTGGTCTCCGACTTGGTTACCGCAGCGATGAAAGATGCTTACAATAAGTCTACAACGACCATGAAAGAAAGGATGGAAGCTTTGACGGAAGGTTTAAATCTGCCTGGCATGGGATAATTTTCCATTAGGGGTTGATGGCTCTGGGATCTTTGAGGGAACAGATCGCCATAACCCCCTTTTGTCGTCACTCGATAGAACTGCTGTAAAGAGAATGCCCTATAAGCTGTTGTTTGTTTGTCTAGGCAATATTTGTCGATCGCCTTCTGCTGAGAATATCATGAATCATTTGATCGCCCAACAAGGTTTAGAAGCGCAAATCGTTTGTGATTCGGCTGGCACAAGTGCCTATCATATTGGCAGCTCTCCAGACCGAAGAATGGCAGCCGCAGCAGCGGAACAAGACATTGAGCTTAAGGGAAGAGCGCGTCAGTTCAAGAAGAAAGACTTTGAAGAATTTGACTTGATCCTGGCAATGGACAAGGATAACTATCGTAATATTCTGTACTTAGACCAGGGCGATCGCTACAAAGATAAAGTGCGTTTAATGTGTGAGTTCTGCACTCGTCACCCCAATATTTCCGAGGTTCCAGACCCCTATTATGGCGGTCCAGAAGGGTTTAATCAAGTCATTGATTTGCTTATGGATGCTTGTGAGGGATTGTTATCTGAATCAATAATTAAAAATTATGGGTAATCCGTAATCTCCCTGTCTGGAGTGTCTCCCCATCCTCGGCACTCCCTACTCAATCAACCGGTGTTGCATGGCATAGTGAACCAATTCTGCTCGGTTATTCGTTAAGGTTTTGCGCAATAAGCTACTCACATATTTTTCAATCGTTCGTGGACTCAGATGTAAACTCTGGCCAATTTGTACATTCGATAAGCCACTGGTGAGTAAATGCAACACATCCCATTCTCGTTCTGTCAGAGCCAGATCGGAAGAGGTAACCTTTTGGAACGCTGGTTCTGGAGGAGAAGGAAGTTCTAGATTAGGGGCTTTAGACATTGCTTGCATCATTAACGAATAGCGTTCGATTAAATTCCGTACCACTGCCCCCAACTCTTCGAGTTCAAAGGGTTTGGGTAAATAAACATCACATCCTAACTGATAGCCGCGAATGCGGTCTTCCATGGCAGTGCGAGCCGTCAAGAAAACTACAGGCAAAAGACGAAATTCAGGTTTTTTACGGATTTGTCGCACTAATTCATAGCCATCCATCAAGGGCATGGCAATATCTGTGACGATTAAATAGGGATGATATTGTTCAACCTGTTGCAGGGCTTCTTTTCCATGTGCCGCTAGGATCACCGAATAGCCCCCCTGTTCTAAATAGTCTTGAATGGCGAGGCGTGTTCCCAAATCATCTTCAACAACCAGAATCACCAGTGACATGGCAATCGGTTAGGCAATCGGCAATCAGCAATCGGCAATCGATTATGGGTGCTAGACTTGGGCATTTAACAAAATCCTAACCGCCTTGACGGTTGCTAGAGTTACTCTGTTTTTGGGTTTTGAGTCGCTCAATTTCTTGTTGTAACTCTTCAAGTTGATGACGTAGCTCTTCAGCTTCAGTTTGGGTAGACTGGGGTTCTTCCGAGTCTACATTGACAGATCCTTCGGCAGTTTTTTGGTGATAATTCCCTTGACGAATCTGGGCATACTCTGGAGAATCATACCAGGCTTGCAGATAGTGGAGCCGGTCAACGGGGAAGGGATGACTTAAGAAGGTCCCCTGACCCCCATTGTACAGAAGAAATTTATAAACTTGATTGAGATTATCGCGATCGAGGTCTTGATAGCTTTGAGATTGGCGGATAAATTCTTGCAGGTTAACTTCATGGCCATATTTACTCGAGCCGCCTGCCATTTTCATCATGGTATTCATGACCAGGGGTAAGTCGTCAGTCACTAATAGAGCCGCACGATCTGAGGATAATTCAGCTTTGCGTCGCCATTCATAAAAGGCATAGAGCAGACCGATACTAATGACTACATTGCTTAAGCCAAAGGTCATTTTACCGATTTCCTCGGCTACACTCATCACCCAAATGGCCATCTGAATTAAAATGGTATGGCCGCACTTAATATGACCGAGTTCGTGGGCAAGGACAGTTTTAATCTCCCCTTCAGTCATCAAATCCAATAAACCTGTATTAATCACAATAAACGGATTATCCTGGCCTAAAGCATAACTATTAACTTGGGCATTTTGAGAGACAAATAGACCCGGTTCAGGGGAAACATCCAGATCGCGAACCGCTTCCCGAAACAGTTGGTAAATGGTCGAATATTGGCGCGGCCCAACTTGGACATAGTTACCCATTGAGTAAATATACTGTGGACGTTCGGAAAGAAATTCTACAAACTTACGAGCGAGTAAATCAAATCCGGGGAAACTGCGTAAGGTTTGTTCAGCTTCCCAGTCTAGGGGATGACGGAAGGCTTCGGTATAGGTAGGCATAGGTGTTGATAATGAGATAGAGCAGTATGCTTGCTAGAGACTTGTGACGGATACCTCCTAGACTAGCATCAATTGCTGGTTTACTGTCGCGGCTGGATTTTAGGTAGCAATTGATAGCAAACCTTCCCTTGAAAATCGTGAAAAGCGATCCCTATTAGTCCTCTCGATGTTTAAACTCTTCAAATAATTCAAAGAACTTTTCTAAAGCCCCTCTTTCATCGTGTGAATAGAACAGAATGATTTTTGCCCAAGACTGGCAGGATTGGATATCAAATCTTCTTTGAATCCATTCTTGGAAATTATCAAAGTCCATTTCGTCATTGGTGAATGGTAAGTTTATTTCCTTAAGGGGTGACAAGGAGGCTAAAAACTAGACTGTATAAGGGATAGAGCCTGTAGCCCTTGGGGAAAAAACCACCGCTTATGAGGTTTGCACTCCATTAATTCTTCAGCTAAAGAAGAGCCACATTGGAAGGAGTAAA
>NZ_JAGHZH010000056.1:0-42943 GCF_017746885.1 Roseofilum sp. SBFL
CCGTTAAAAGATGGCGAAAAAATCCAGCGATTTTTTGGGCAAGTAACCCTCTAACCTGATGCTATAGTTATGCGATCGCGACCATTGAGTTGAGGTTTTCAGCAAAATACTACCGAAAAAGGTCGCTATAGCGACCTTTGAGCTACCTTGTCACCCCTTGAGGTGAAACATATGTGGCAGAAAGCTTCTAGCCATTCAAATAGCGTTAGCCTATGATATGAATGAAGGTTCGAATCCCTGGTCACCGATACTGGGTCAACTATCCAAAATTGAGGGGGTCAATATCTAAGCTGAAACTGACTCTCTTGGAATGGAGCGATCGCAATTCAGCTAAAGACGGTAGATTTATTTCTTCTGTTGGAGGAAATTTGAGCAAAATCTGCCAACGATAGGCATCAGAGACCCGCATCACCCGCGCGGGGGCAGGCCCCAAGACCTGATACCCTCCTGCTCTTGATTCTAAAACGTCCGCCACCCGATCTGCAGCAGTTTGCACCTCCATAAGATCCAAGCTACTGAAGCGAAACAGTACTAAGGAAGAATAGGGCGGATAATGATAAGCTTCTCGCTCCTGTAACTCCTGTTCCATAAAAGTTGCATAAGCATTGTGTTGCACAGCTTGAATGGCACGATGGTCTGGCGAGTAAGTCTGAATAATCACCTGGCCGGGGTCATCCCCACGACCGGCCCGACCGGCAACTTGGGTTAAAATTTGTACGGCTTCCTCTCCAGCGCGATAGTCTCCCTGATGCAATAAGCCATCAGCAGCCACCACTCCCACCAGGGTCACCCCTGGAATATCCAATCCTTTGGTTAACATCTGGGTTCCCACCAATAAATCGGCTTCTCCTTGCACAAACCGAGTCAGTAGGGTGCGATGGGCATTTTTGGTGCGGGTAGTATCGCTGTCAAACCGAATCACCCGCAGCTCTGGAAAGAGCTTGGCTAACTCCTGGGTCACCCGTTGGGTTCCGGTGCCAAAGTGTTTCAGGTAGGGCGATTGACATTCGGGACAGTGGGAGGGTTGAACCTGGGAAAAGTTGCAATAATGACAACGCAACCGTTCTGTAGCTCCCTCGTGGGTGTAGTGGTAGGAGAGGGAAACGTCACAATGGGGACATTCGAGAACATATCCACAACTGCGACAGGAGACAAACGTACTATGGCCGCGACGCGGAATAAAGAGAATGCCTTGTTGCTGGCGATCGCCTAAACGCCTTAACTGATCTTGTAAGCTACGGCTAAAAATAGACCGATTTCCCTGCTTGAGTTCTCGACGTAAATCAACAATGGAAATGGGAGGAAGCGGCCGGTTTCCCACTCGTTCTGGTAAACTGAGCCGCGTGCAGGCTTTCCCCGGTCCGCTGCTAAACCAGGTTTCCATCGATGGGGTGGCACTACCCAAAATCAGGGGGCAATTTTCCAGTTGGGCCCGCCATTGAGCCACCTGACGAGCGTGGTAGGTAGGAGCAGGTTGGCTTTGTTTGAAACTGGTATCGTGTTCCTCATCCAAGATAATTAAGCCCAGACTGGGCAAAGGGGCAAAAACGGCGGATCGGGTTCCAATGACGATTTGAGGGGTTCCTTGGAGCATCTGCCGCCAGGTATCGTAACGTTCGCCATCGGATAGGGCACTGTGGTAAACGCGGATTTTTTCTCCAAACCGGGCCCGAAAGCGATCCGTCAGTTGGGGGGTGAGGCCAATTTCTGGGACTAGGACCAGGATAGATTGTCCTTGCTCTAGAATGGGGGCGATCGCCTGAAGATAGACTTCCGTTTTCCCCGATCCGGTAATCCCATGGAGCAGAAAGGGATGATAATCCGATAATGCTCCGCATCGCTGGCGCGAACGCCCCTGAATAGCTGCTAAGGCTTGAGCTTGCGCGGGAGTCAGCGGTTGAGGTGTATTGCGATCGGGCATGGGGCCCGTATCGTAGCGTAACTGTTCCTGTTGTGCGATCGTCACCCACTGCTTTTTCTCTAAAGTTTTGATCGCGCCTGAAGAAGTTTGGCCTTGTTGCACCAGTTCAGTGACCAACATTTCCCCTCCCTGACGAGCGAGAACAGTTAAAATTTCCTGTTGTTGAGAAGTTAATTCTTCCGGTTCCGGTAAAGTCGATTTGACTAGAGTTACCACCTTTTGGCGCTTCGGACGAGCGGGTTTTGGGGGTTCCAGGTAGCTTTGCACCCATTGCCGTTTTAACAAATCTTGCAATCCGCGTTGGGCCTGACGTACCTGTTGTTTCAGATAACGCCAAGAATAATCCCCTGTTTTGCTTTTGGCGAGGATATTCAGAAGTTGTTGCGCCGGTTGATGCAGAAACACTTGCGCCTCTTGGGGAATGGACTCCGTTAAGCGGATGCGACGTTGGGATTTGGCTAATAACCCTGGAGGTAGGGCCATACGAATCACTCGGATTAAGGGCGTATGGTAATAATGGGCTACTTGGTTGAGGAGTTGCCAATAACTGGGGGGAAAAAATCCCGAACTAATAACCTCATGAACCGACTTGATCTTTTCTGGGAGTAAATTGGCTGGAGGTGCAGACAGCAAACGAATGGCGATCGCCCCCACCTGCTGAGAACGACAAGGTACGATCAAAATATCCCCTAGCTGCACCCTCAAGTTGGAGCCAATCGCATAGGTATAGAGCTTTGGCTCCTCTTCCTCTAATTCTTGCCGATCCACATCCAGTAAAACCTCTACCCAGCACTGCCGATCGGAAGAGGAAGTCTGGATATAAAACGGATTCTTCGAGGCAGCCACTCGGCAACTCGTAATGGGTGGTTGCAGGCGATCGAGTTTACTGATCATAACGTTTTAGATGGCGAACTACTTTCATTCTGGGGTATCCCATGCCTATTGCTAGTCGTGCCTCTTGCCTCCCCCTTGGCTTGAGACTGGTCTAATTCTATCAAAAAGATTATGATTTCTCCTCTTCACGTTCAGAGTGTATCGTACTCCACAGAAACTTGAGAAAAAAACACACAACAATAACTTTTGTATCGTTTACTCACCGATGGATTGCCAACCTTAAATTATGCTACTACACTAGGGACAACCTTATGCTGTTCAGCTCAAATTCCCTTGGCTTTAGCTGAAAAGTCATCACCTACATCGCCACTCCTCACACTACAGATCCTGAATTCTTTAAAGTGCAACTCATTTTGTCATTTCCTATGTTGAACAGACCAGAAAATAACGGATTGATCGATCGGGAATACGATAATCCCCAGGCGAACACAGAGGCAAAAGGCTCTGTGTTAAACGCCCTTAGCTTATCCCCATCAGACCCTGAACAGTCTGCCAACTCATTATCGACAGGAAATTGGGTAGATTCAATTGCTTTTATTAATGAAGATACCGTTGGACTATTCCTGAAAGAAATGGCACGTTATCCCCTCCTGAGTGCAGAAGAAGAAGTTATCTTATCTCGACAAGTTCAAGAGGGAATAGAACTGCAAAAAATGCAAGAAAAACTTCTAGCAAAGACGGGAAAAACTCCGACGATTACAGATCTAGCTCGGACGAGTGGCTTACCGGCATCTGAAATTAAAACCAAGCTCAAATATAGCCAAATTGCCAAGCAAAAAATAGTGCGATCTAATCTGAGATTAGTGGTGTCAATTGCCAAACGGTATGTGAATCGAGGAGTCCCCTTTCTAGACCTCATTCAAGAAGGAGCATTGGGATTAAATCGAGCTGCCGAAAAGTTTGATCCCGAAAAAGGCTATAAGTTTTCAACCTATGCCTACTGGTGGATTCGCCAAGGGATCACCCGGACGTTGGCAAACCATGGACGCACGGTAAGATTGCCTATTCATGTGGTGGAAAAGCTGAATAAAATGCGAGTGATGCAACAGCAATTGCGTCAAGAACTCGAACGTAGCCCCAGCGAAGGTGAATTAGCCGAAGCATTGGAAATTTCGATTCCTCAATTGCGATATTTACATCAGGTACGCAGGCGATCGCTCTCTCTAAATCATCGATTTGGAGAAGATCAAGATACGGAATTACTCGATTTACTTGAAGATCAAGGAACCCAGTCCCCAGAAACCCTCCTGAGCGAAACCATGATGCGTCAGGAAATCCTATCGGTTCTCAGCGATGTCCTCACCGAACGGGAAAAAGATATTATTTCCTTAAGGTATGGGTTAAGTACGGGAAAACCCTATACTCTAGAAGAGGTCAGCCATTTGTTTAATCTCTCCCGCGAACGAGTACGGCAAATTCAAACTAAAGCGATGCGGAAACTGCGTCGTCCTCAAGTCGCTCAACGGTTAAAGGCTTGGCTGCGCTAAACCAAAATCCGCCTTCTATGCAACTATGAATCCAGGAGATCGCCCGAAGCTCCAGATCCGACTCGCAACCCGCGACGATGTACCCGTCCTGTTCGATTTGATTAGTGCTTTAGCTGAATACGAACAATCATCCAATCAAGTCATTGGGTGCGCCACCGATCTGGAAAAACACCTGTTCGATCGCTGCTATGCAGAAGCCTTAATTGCCCAGTGGGAAGGAAAAACGGCGGGATTTGCTCTATTTTTCCCAAGTTATTCTACCTTTCGCACCCAACCTGGACTCCACCTCGAAAACCTGTTCGTGTTGCTTCAATTTCGCCGTAAAGGGATTGGTCGTGCCCTGTTACAATCTTTAGGTGAAATTGCCCTAGAGCGTGGTTATGAGCATCTGGAGTGGGCAGCTCTGGACTCGAATCAATCGGCGATCGCCTTTTACGAATCCATAGGCGCTCAAACCCTGAGCAACTGTCGCCTTTATCGGATAGCTGGTTCAGCGTTTACGGATTGAGCTGATTAAATCCACAGAAGTCTCTAGAGATGAAGTATAAGTATCAGAAAAGAAGTATGATTTCCTTAAGGTATAGCTCAACTGATGAAAAATCCTATACCCTAAAACCTGAACATTGGCATTGAATGCAACCATGAACCTCGATCAAGGCGATCGCCTGAAACTCCAGATCCGACTCGCAACCCGCGACGATGTACCCATTCTATTCGAGCTAATTGGGGCTTTAGCCAAATATGAAAAATTATCCCATCAAGTCATCGGGTGCGCCACAGATCTGGAAAAACACTTGTTCGATCAACACTATGTAGAAGCCTTAATGGCCCAATGGGAAGGAAAATCGGTGGGGTTTGCTCTCTTTTTCCATAACTATTCTACCTTTCTCACCCAACCCGGTCTCTATCTCGAAGATATTTTTGTCCGACCTGAATATCGCCGTAAAGGGATTGGATCGGCTCTGTTGAGAACTTTGGCCAAAATTGCCCTAGACCGAGGTTGTGGGCGCTTTGATTGGGCAGTATTGGACTGGAATGAACCAGCGATCGCCTTCTACGAACGTATGGGCGCTCAAGTGCTTCCCGACTGGCGAATTTGCCGCCTCACTGGTTCAGCCCTTACCAATTTAGCCGGTTAACAGCCAAAATCTATAGCAAACTAAGGGAAACTGGGAGCATTCCCTATTCCCTGTTCCTTCAAACAACAATTAGGAGTATTGCCCTATGACTATTTGGGTTAACGAACAAATCGATCCCTCTGGCATGATCTATGCTTGCATTGCTTGTTGCGATCAAAAACAAGCACAAGAGTGTCATGACTCCTTCAACAACAACCTCACAGAAGACCAAAAACAAGCCGGATGGAGCGCTCGAATGCATACCGTTTCCTCGTGGGAAGAAGTGCCTGCAAGTGCGCTGAAGTTGAATTAAAATTTGTCGGGATGGCGGAAGAGGCAATAGGCACCTAGGGCATGTCATCAATTCAAGAGACTGACATTAAAGGTATAGCATGTTCAGGAAGAATAACATCAAAGAGGATCGCGATGGTTTTCCTAACAGAAACTCAAAAATCTAGTCAGAAAGGTAAATGTCTCTCTATAGGGGATAGAGCAATCGCGATCTCAGAAAGTGACAGAAGAGGGATAGGTTATGGTTTGAGGTAATAGGCAACAGGCAAGAGGCAATAGGGACTCTAGCTATAGAACAGGTCCGACTCTGCCTTTCTCTGCTATTCCTCTTCTGTCACTCTTGGAAATTTTGACGAATTTCCAAGAGTGACAGCCCGCGATCGCCAACGAAAGAATCCGGGTTTCACTCCCTTTTTTATAGGCTATTGTTAATCAACAATTGATACACTCGTCCCACCCTATCCCCTGCCACCACCGTACAGCCATCCGGCGCAATAGCACAGCGCAAGATAGCCGCCTCCGCCACAAACGTCCCTAACACCTCCCCCGTTGCCAAGTCCCACACCTTCAAAGTTTTATCTACAGAACCAGAAACCACTCGCCGTCCATCCGAGGTCACCGCTACCGCTCGTACCCAGTCCTGATGAACCGTAACTGTCAGCCTCTCCTCCCCGGTTACCAAGTCCCACACCTTCAAAGTCGTACGATCTGAGACCGAAACGGCACATTTCCCATCCGGGGTTACCGCTACCGCTTGTATCCAGTGACTATGACCGGTCAAGGTACGCAATTCCTCCCCGGTTGCCAAGTCCCACACCTTCAGGGTGCTATCCATGGAAGCAGAAACAGCTCGGCGACCATCTGGAGTGATGGCTACAGCAGGTATCGAGTGATGATGACCGGTCAGGGTACGCAGTTCCTCCCCCGTCTCCAAGTTCCACACCTTTAGCGTCTTATCCATAGAACTAGACACAGCTCGCTGTCCATCGGAGGTCATCGCTATAGCTTGTACCGAGTCCTGATGACCAGTCAGGGTATATCGCTCTTGTTCCCTCTTCAAGTCCCATATTTTGAGGGCATTATCTATCGTAGCAAACACGGCTATCGGCCTATCTTGGGTCACCGCTAAGGCTCGCACCCAGTCCTGATAACCTCCATCATCCGTTAAGGTATGCAGTTCCTCCCCCGTCTCCAAGTTCCACACCTTCAACGTATTATCCATGGCAGCGGACACAGCTTGTTGACCATCTAGAGTCACGGCTACAGCTTGTATCGAGTCCCGATGACCCCTGAGCGTCAGTTTCTCCTCGCCCGTTGCTAAATCCCACACCTGTAACGTGTTATTATCGGCGGCTGAAACCGCCTGTTTCCCGTCTGGGGTCACGGCTAAGGCTTGCACCCAGTCCTGATGATCCGTCAGAGTAAGCTCTTCTTCCCCCGTCTTCAAGTCCCACACTTTCAGCGTCTTATCCATTGAACTCGATACCACTCGCCGCCCATCTGGAGTCACGGCTACAGCATTGACCCAGTGATCGTGACCCTTAAGCGTAAGCCTCTGTTCTCCCGTCTTCAAGTCCCACACTTTCAGCATCTTATCCATCGAACCCGACACCGCCCGCTGTCCATCCGGGGTTACGGCTACCGCTTGTACCGAGCCAGAATGGCCCGTAAGTGTCAGCAGTTTATTTCCCGTCTTCAAGTCCCACACCTTTAGCGTATTATCCGATGAACCCGATACCGCTCGTTGTCCATCTGGAGTCACGGCTACCGCTTTGACCATGGAATCATGACCCATCAGAGTAAGCAGTGCCTCCCCTGTCTCTAAGTCCCATACCTTCAGAGTCTTATCCGATGAAACCGACACGGCTCTCTGCCCATCTCGCGTTACCGCTACAGCCTGTATCAAGGAACGATGACCCGTAAGCGTCAGGGTCTCCTCTTTCGTCTGCAAGTCCCAGACCTTCAGGGTCTTATCTGATGAACCCGACACCGCCAGTTGCCCATCTCGCGTCACGGCAACTGTATTCACCCAGGACTGATGACCCCTGAGCGTACATAGTAGGGCCCCGTCGCTGGAGTCCAGGCAGGGGGCGAGGGGACGAAACCAGGTATGGGTCTGTCGGTCTTTGGCTTGCTGTAAAAGCTGCTCTACTTTTCCTCTACCCCGATGGTGGGGTAAGTAGCGCCCTAGGATGGGTATCTTTTGCCAAAAGTATTGATACTCATGCTTTCTCATCTGCTTCAGGTTGAGCAACCGTCCCCACAACTGACTGGCGAACTGTTGCTTATCCTGAGTTAACACCTGGGCGCTCAGGCGTAAGGCCTTCTGCAAACGACGGAGAAATCGATCTTTGTCTTGAACTCGATCAAAGTCGAGCAAGAGTGCCTGAATATCTGTTGCCTCTAGCTTTGGCCACAACCAATCAAAATCTCCTAACAACTGGGCTAACGCTTCTTCTTCCTCTGCTTTCTGGAAGTGATAGGCAGCGTGCCGATACAAATAGGTTTCCCCTTCCACCTGTGCCCTGTTCCAGGGAAACCGCCCTTTGGCATAACTGGCTAAAAACTCCCGATGTACTTTGGCTTTATCTTGAAGCTTTTCCTGGAGATAGTTCCGTTGCATGTCATGGAGCCACACCCATCTGTGGGGGGACTCTCCCTCTACAAATACGAGTGCCCTTTTTTCCAACTGGGTTAACTGCTGCCGTAGTTGAGATTCTTCTTTTTGTCCTTTGCGTCCCCACAACTTCACCAGCGCTGCTTCGGATATTTTCGTATGTGGTGGGAATATGCCTAACTCTAGATAAGCGTCTTGTTTCTCCTGCTCCAAGTTCTGGAGACTTACCGCTATACATTTCTGTATGGTGGCAGTGGTGTCGGCAGGATCGAAACCTTCTTCGTCTTGATCTTGCAGTGCCCTCAACACAGACTTCCAAAGGGTTCCATCTCCCACTTGCCCTCCAGCTAGGGCTAGGGCTAAAGGCAATTGTCTGCATTCTTGCACGATCGCACTCGCTTCTTCGGGCAACTGTTCCTTGTCCACGTTTGCCCACTTCGCCAACAACTGCAAGGACGGGTCATCATCCCACTTCTCTACGAGATAACCTTCGGCTCCTAACCCATCCACTAAATGGTTCTCCCTGGTGGTGAGCAATATCTGGCAGTTTTTTCCCAATAGCTTGTGCCACTGCTCTACTTCGGGCTGCTGCCTAACCTCATCGAGGATCAACAAACAGGACTTATCCTGTAATAGCTTTGACAGATGAGCTTTCCACTGAACTTCTGTTTCTTGATAAATCTTAGACCCTTCTAAGGCTTGTGCCAATTGTTGATAGAGTTCGATGGGTTTCGTTGCTATCCCCACGGGCAACCACACCACTCCATCTACAAACTTGCGCCGCACTTCCTCATCTTGCGCGATCGCTATTGCCAAAACGGTTTTACCCATGCCTCCCTTCCCCTGCACAACTAGAAGGCGGCTGCTCCACAAGAGCTGCTTCAACTCTTGCATCTCCTGGGGACGGGGTAAAAAGTGGGGAGGCAGTTTTTGGAAAGTATTGACTAACTGCTCAGTGAACTGGATGATATCTGTACTTTTCATCCCTTCTCAACTTAATTTATAACTTTAGTGACAGGGTAACTAGGAAATCGGCTAGTGTATCATTCTACAGCATTTCCGAAGGCACTCTACATCAGGAAATTCCAGAAACTCCTAGTCCTGTGGGCGATCGCGATGGCTCTATTGCTATGATGGCTCCAGTGCAGATCGGACGGTAAGGGTAGGAGCATGGTTGAAAAAATGATGGGTACGGAGCTATCCACCAAAGAGCTAACCTTTCAACCGGGTTATGGGGTAGCTCAGTTTGAGGTGAAGGTTCTTAACGAGGGCGATCGCTTTGCCAGTTTTCAGCTAGAGATCCTAGCCGCTGGAGTCGATCCCAACTCTGAGCGCAGTTGGTACACCCTATCCCCGGAAGTTAGCACGAAGAAACCGCCTGGAGACCTTACCCGGTTTATCGTGGAAATTTACAGAACCCCAATTTCAGGGTTCGTGGGCTTGGTGAATCTTACTATCCGCATTTTTTCCCTGGAACTGGGAACTGAAGAACGACATATCCTACGCTTGCGGGTGGAAAAGGGTATCGGTGAACTGGAACTCAAGGCTGAATTGCCTAACTCTACGCTCAAAGGCTATCCCAACAGCGATTTAGAAATACCGGTCCGGCTCTATAATCCCGGTCATAAAGAGATTACCGCCCTAATGGCGGTCTCTAGCTCCTATTCCTGGTTAAATCCCTCTCCTACACCCGTAAGCTTGCCCCCAGGACAATGGAGCGATCGCAGTTTAATCTGTCCTGTGCCTGATGTTGAAGAGGCGATCGCTGGAATCAACTATTTAGCTAACCTTAAAATTACCCATCCAGATGGCCCTCCCACCCAACTGCAAGCTGTCATTGAAATTTTTCTTCAAGGTGAAATTCGCTTTGAAATTCCTCAACTCGAGCAAACCCTTCCTCAAAAACGCCGTTGGTTACCCTCCTGGACATCTAATCCTGTAATGTATCCCTTACAACTTCTCAATCAGAGTAATCAACGCTATCAAACTACTATTGATTTACCCCTAGAAGAAAAACCCAACGCCCGAAACCAACTGCAACTTGAATTATCGCCCCTAGAACACACCCTGAACCCAACAGAAACCCAAACCTTTGACTTAAGGGTAGAAACAAAACGGCCGTGGTTGGGATGGGTTCAGGAGCGCCCGATTCCCATTGAAGCTAGGGCTGTGCCGGTAGGAGCCGTTTCACGAATCTTGCCCTCTTCCCCTCAAGATCTTGGCGAACCTGCCCTAACACCTAAGGTTCCGACACCCAACCGTGTCCCTTTAACCGATCGCCAACAAACCCTGATTCTCAGAGTCTTTCCCATTATTCCTCGATGGTTACAGGGACTATTGATGGTCGGCTTGGCTTGGGTGTTCTGGTGGTTTACTTATGGACAGTATTATTATATTCATCACAAAGGCTCGGTCATGACCGTACAACTGAATGGATTAGGCGATCGCCTATTAAGTGGTGGCATCGATCAACAGGTCAGAGACTGGGTCATTGAAGGCCAGAAATTAGAATTTATCGACGTTCGCGCCCAGGCAGATAAAGCCGTTCGCACCGTCAAATATCGCCCGGTTGATAACAATCAAATGGTAATGGGTTTAGAAAATGGGGAAATTCAACTGTGGGATTTATTATCCTATGAAGACGTTCCCGTGCGATCGCTGGTTTATCAAAAAGACGACCGAGTCATGGATCTCGAATTTACCCCCGACTCCCGCTATTTGTTCAGCGGTCATGGCAGTGGATTAGTTGCTAAATGGTATGTTGGCCCAGACTTTGAGGAGATACAAAACGTTAACGAACCCGAATTAACGAAAACCTTTGAATTTGCCGTTTCCGATCTGGCGTTTGTTGGCCAAGGTGCAAAAACCCTAGCTGTTGCTGGTCGGTATAATCAACTCATCCTCTGGAACACTGAAACGAACTCAACCCAAACTCTAGATATTTCCGATCCAGACACGGCAACCGGTCAAGATAACTACATCACCAGTCTTGCGACTGCTGAAAAGCGTCCCTTTCTCTTAGCCGTTGCTGATAATCAAGGCAGTATTAGTATTTGGAATTTACGCCCTTGTCTAGAACCGGGTTTAGGAGCAGGAATCAATCCGACTTGTGAACGGCTCGATCGCTGGGACAATAGTCATAATGGTGAAGCCGTGCGCTCTATCGCCTTCAGCGCCGATGGAGGATACCTCGTCAGTGTTGGAGATGATGGGTCACTGATATTATGGCCCCTAAGAGATACGGGAGAGCGCTTAACCAAATATCTTAAAGGAAAAGCGATCGCCAACCACTCTAACTCCCTCAATACCGTAGACTTATCCCTAATCCCCTCTCGAAAAGACCCAACCGGTTCTCTAGTGCAAATCGTCACTGGAGGCGATGATGGCAAAGTTAGACTATACCTGATGAACTCGATTAGGAATTAACAGTTGGGGGGATGGGGGCACGCTTCCTGAGCAGAGTCGAAGGGAGCGCAGATCGGGGGACACGGAGACGCGGGGACACGGAGACACGGAGATGACCAATTACCAATTACCCATGACCAATGACCAGCGCTCTGATGGAAATCAATCCCTGAGCGTAATTACTAACCCATCAGGCGATAGTGTCATTTCGGCTGGGGAAACCTTTGAATTGCGCGTCACCATTGGTAATCAAGGATTCCAAGGGGCAATTATCGATCTGTTTATTGATGATTCTTCAGGAGTCCTCAAACCATGGTGTCTGAACCCCTATGAACGGTTTGCCCTCAGCTCGGGAAGCAGCAGCGAGGTGGTGTTTTCCTTCCCCATCCCTGTAGAAGCGATTCCCGGTCACTATACTTACTTACTGGTGATTGATGCACCCAAGCATTATCCCGAAGAAACCCCCATCCGTCACCAAGCAACGCTACAAGTTCTTCCTCCCATTCAAGAGGCAGTTCAGTCCAATGATCCTACATTTGCCCTCACTCCAGTTACCACCCCCGAAAAACCCGCCCCTCTACAACTGGGTCAATCCCTGATAGTGACGGTTTTGGTGCATAATCGCTCTAACCGGGTCGATCGCTTTCGCCTCACTTGTACTGATTTACCGGAACTCTGGTGGGAAGTCCATTATCCAGAAGGGATTAATGAGTTGGGTTTGGTGATTATTCCTGATAATCTGGCCCTCAATCCAGGAGCGAAAGGAGAGGTTACCCTAGAGTTTCGCTTTCCTGTGAATACGAAAGCTGGCCGTTATTTACCGACTCTGCGATTAACCGGGGAAAATAACCCAGATTTGATTTTATTGGATGTGGTCTATATCGAGGTTTTGCCTCGGTATGATTTACGGATGGATTTGCGGACGTTAGTCGGTAAAGTCCGTCGGGAAGCAGCCCTATTTCAATTACGTCTACAGAATGAGGGGAATACTCTACGACAATTACGACTTACGGTACGAGAAGACCAAGAACGCCCAATTTGTGTGTATCAGTTAAATCCCGATCGCCTGAAATTGGATCAGGGAGAGCAATGGCAAGTTGATTTAGATGCAAAACCCGGCCCCTGGTGGCGTAGACCTTTATTCGGTCAGGGAAGAACCCTCAATTTTTATGTGGAACTGACGGATGATTATCAACTGCCCTTACCCACCGATCGGATTGAGGGGACTTTCCTGTGGCAAGCTCGACCTTGGTGGCAATTGTTGTTAGGGATTTTAGCGGGGTTAGGGTTATTGGGGTTATTCATTTTTGCCCTGTGGTGGCTGTTTTTCAAACCGCCTGCTCCCCCCAGAATTGAAGCATTTAACTCGGTTTCCCCGTCCTATTCGGCTGCTAATGATGATTTTATTTACCTAAATTGGGAAATTCGCCATCCTCGACAAATTCGAGGTTTGCAGATTTTAGGCCGATCGCCCAACGGTAATGTTACCAGTATTCCCGTTTCCTACGATCTGAGCCGGGGATTACCGGAAAGTTTGCAAGAATTCTGTACGCGTTCTTGGCGCAGGTTAGTCTGTGGAAATATTCGCACGGATGCCCGCGAACCAGGGGATTATATTTTTGAGTTAAAGGTGACTCCCAAACGATCGCGAGTTTCCCCGATTATTGCTAAAACGAACCGGATCGCGATCTCTCCCATTCCTCTACCCGAAATCCTCGAATTTAAAGCAACATTAGCCCAACAAGATCCTGTAGGGGCGGGTTCACCGAGATCTTCATTACAAAACGATCAAACCCCTGAACCCGCCCCCACCCCCACGGGTTCTGTAAGGGCGGGTTCACCCACCTTATCGTCTTCCAATCCAACTCTCCGCGAACCGGCCCCTACAACTGGAAATCTTACCAAAATCATCGAACTCAGTTGGCAAATCAGTAATCCTAGTGCGATCGCCCAATTGGGTTGGATCGCTCGTAACCCGGATGGAGTCGTCAATAGCGAGGAACAGCGCACCGATCTGCAATCTGGACTACCGGATGATTGGCGCAAGTATTGTAGTTTCGACAATCAGATCTTGATTTGTGCGGGTGTTCCCGTCACTGTAGACGAGTTTGGCAATTATATCTTTGAACTGACTGTTATACCCGATCCGCGCATTGAAGGAGAACCCCAAAGTGCGATCGCCGATGTGATTGAAATCAAAGCACCGGAACCGCCGAAAATTATCGAATTTCAGCCCACTCAGCCCCGGTATGAAGTGGCAAAAGAGGAACAAATTCAGTTGAATTGGGCGATCTCCAATTCCGATCAAATCGAAGCCTTAGTTTTAAAGGGGCGATCGGCTGAAGGCTTTGTTGCCATGCCAGAAATGCGTTTTTCCTTCCATCAAGGACTCCCCGAACCCCTACAATCTATTTGTGATGTCTTCGATCAGCTCAATCAACTCCGCTGTCGGAATGTCACGATCCCCCTCTCCCAAAGTGGAAACTATCAATTTCAATTAGGTGTAATTCCCAAACGCGGAACCGGAGAAATTACTCAAACCGAAACCACCGCCACCATTGCCCTCCTTTCCCCTCCGCCTCCTCTTCCCCCTCCCTCGCCTCAAATCCTGCAACTGCAACCTGGGCAACCCACCTACAGCGAAGAGCGAGGAGAAGAAATTTTACTCTCCTGGGAAATCGAAAACGCCGAGCAACTGCAAGAAGTACAAATCGTCGGTCGGGATACGAGCGGAATTGCCAGGGTTCCAGCCCGCCGTTATCGTTTTGATAGCGGCATCCCTGATGTCCTACAACCCTATTGCATCCTAGCCGGACGTTTGGTTTGTCAAAATGTCCCCACTGCTGCCCGTCAAGGGGGAGAATATATCTTTGAAGTCAGTATCTTCAGTAAACAAAATCCATCAGAGGTCAACGACAGACAACAAACAGAAGTGATTCAAATCTTACCGCGTACTTATCCCCTAGCCATTACCAACTTTACTGTGAATGGAGAAACTGCACCCCTGCGAGTCGTGGTTACTTTGCAACCGGAAACCAGACCCGATCCACTTAATTTAACTTGGACCGTAATGGGTGGCCCCGATACCCGTGTCGAATTACTTCCATCCCCTGGTACTGTAGCCTTAAGCGGCACTCTTGCCTATCCCATTAGTCCTCAACCGGGACAAGAAACCCTCACCTTAACGGTCACTGGAGGAACTGGGAAACAATTGCAACGCACATTAGTGATTGAAACCGTACTTCCGCCCCCTTCTGAGACTTCTCCATCTCCTCCTGGCGATCGCCCCCTACCCGCAGAACCAGATGGTTTATCTCCTGCTGATTTACCCCCACAGTTTGATTAAGACGAGGGAATAAGAAATCGGGAATAAACCAGAAAAAATCAGTTTTACCCTTTACTAGAACCGTCCACAAAAAGGCTATAATCCAAAGATCTAGAGCTATAGTGTAGGACTCATATGGAATGGATCAGGGCTAGATTTACTGCGTTTGAAAGCTTTTGGATAGTAGGTAAATTATATTGGTGGGAATCTCCAGATAGATGGGAAGGATATAGCTTAGTTATATTCATGCTGATTTTTCTCAGTCTAGATTCCTTTATCGCAGTAAATCAACTGAAACAGCAAGGAAATTTAATGACATCCTTAGTTGATTTGGATGTTCCAAGATTTTGGGAATCTGTATTTTATTATATGATTTTCTCTGTTTCATTGGCAGTAGTCATGGCTATTTGGAGATATTTAGAAGATAAAATTCGTTGGCATTCTAGAAAATCGCTAACGCATATCTATCTGCAAAAGTATTTTGCAGACATGAACTTTTATCGACTCAATGTTTTCAACGCAGAAATTGATAATCCGGATCAACGCATTGCTGAAGATATCAAGGATTTTTGTCATCGGTCTGTCACTGTCTTTAGACAGTTCACCCGATCGTTTCTTAATTTGTTTGGATTTATTCTCTTGCTTTGGAATGTTTCCAAGTTGTTGGTTATTATCATTAGCATCTATTCTGTTGGTGGCTTATTAATTACCGTTTTTGGATTTGGCAGTATTTTAATCCCCATCAAAAAAGAATTCCTAAAAAGAGAGGCTGATTTTCGATTTAGTCTGGTCAGAGTTAAGGAAAATTGTGAATCAATTGCATTTTATAATGGGTTTGAACGAGAATACGAACAGTTAAAAGGAATTTTTAATAAGGCTCTAGATGTTTACAATCAAGTTATCAATTGGGAAAGGAATTTAGACATCTTTCAAAATTTATATG
This sequence comes from Roseofilum sp. SBFL, assembly GCF_017746885.1. Taxonomy (NCBI): domain Bacteria; kingdom Bacillati; phylum Cyanobacteriota; class Cyanophyceae; order Desertifilales; family Desertifilaceae; genus Roseofilum; species Roseofilum sp. SBFL. The sequence continues at coordinate 16,002 of NZ_JAGHZH010000056.1, forward strand.
ATTATCTTACCTGGGTTTTACCTGCCTTGTTTATTGGCCCGAGAATTTTAAGAGGAGAACCCGGTATAGAAGTCGGTGACTTACAAAAAGCATTAGGAGCTTTTAGAAGAGTATTTAATTCCTTGAATGTTATCATCAGAAGGTTTGAGTATCTGACTGATTTCATGGCAGGAATTGAACGTTTAGAAAGTTTTGCCAAAGCGCTAGAAGAGAAAAGGGAACAAGTCCTCGACCAAACTCCGAGAATTACGATGATTGAGGAATCGCAACTGAGCTTCAAACAGATTACTTTGCAAACTCCTAATTATCAAAGAACTTTAGTGAAAGACTTATCTTTGCAAGTCCCTAGCAGCCAAGGACTCTTAATTGTCGGTGTAAGCGGTTGTGGCAAGAGTTCTATTTTACGAGCAATTGCGGGTTTGTGGGATTCTGGAACCGGTATAATTTACCGCCCACCCTTAGAAGAAATTCTATTTTTACCCCAACGTCCTTATCTGATTTTAGGTTCTCTTCGCGAGCAACTCTTATATCCGCGCACCGATCTGAATATTCCCGATCGCCAAATTTATCAAGTCCTCAACCAAGTTAATCTACCCAACCTGGCTGAAAAATTGGATAATCTAGATCGGATTGAAGACTGGCATTCCATTTTATCTATGGGAGAACAACAGCGCCTAGCTTTTGCGCGTTTGCTACTGACTCAACCCCGGTATGCTATGTTGGATGAAGCCACCAGCGCTCTAGATATCCACAATGAGCAAATTCTCTACAAACATTTACAAGCTCTATCGACCACTTATATCAGTGTGGGACACCGTCCCACTTTGTTACAATATCATCACCAAGTTTTGGAAGTAATCAACAATGAGACTTGGCGACTCCGTTCAGTACAGGATTACCAGTTCAAAAATTAGGGTAGAATGCTTTGCACAGTGATTGAGGCATAGGGAGTAAAGTCGGAGGATGGGATCGCCCCTGGCTATAACGAAAGATACAGCACTTTGCGCTGTTATGAGGGACAGTGTTGAATCCTCAAAGCTATGTACCAAAAGCCTATTCCCTATTCCCTATTCCCTATTCCCTAGCGCAAAGCGCTATATCGAACAAGCTATCCATGCCGCTTTCCAATAGTCGTAAACACTATAACCCAGCGCTATAATAGCCCGGAGAGTCGTTAAGCTACATGACCCTGATAGGCTTGCCCACTCCATAACTCGTAATCAATTTTTAATTGTTAATTGTTAATTTTTAATTTTTAATTGAAAGAGCCGATTAATGTTTTTAGGGTAAATAAACCTATGGGTCGTGCCAAAAAAGTTGTCTTAGCCTATTCTGGGGGTGTAGATACCTCCGTTTGTATTCCCTACCTGATGAATGAATGGGGAGTGGAAGAAGTGATTACGTTGGCGGCGGATCTGGGTCAGGGGGATGAGTTGGAACCCATCCGCAAGAAAGCGCTTGATTCTGGAGCCAGTGTATCCTTGGTGGCTGATGTGACGGAAACCTTTGTGAAAGAGTATGGGTTTCCCGCTATTCAAGCCAATGCGTTGTATGAAAATCGCTATCCTTTATCGACGGCTTTAGCCCGGCCGTTGATTGCCAAACTGTTGGTGGAAGCAGCTCAGGAATATGGGGCAGATGCGATCGCCCACGGATGTACTGGTAAAGGGAATGACCAAGTGCGCTTTGACGTTGCGATTGGCGCACTCAACCCCAGTCTGAAAATCCTGGCTCCTGCACGGGAATGGGGCTTTTCCCGCGAACAAACCATTGAATACGGGGAAAAATACGGCATTCCTGCGCCCGTGACAAAGAAATCTCCCTATAGTATTGACCGTAACTTATTAGGAATGGCGATCGAAGCTGGCGTTCTGGAAGACCCCTATGCAGAGCCTCCAGAAGAAGTTTATCAGATGACCAAGGCGATCGCCGATACGCCCAATGAACCGGAATATATTGAGATTGGGTTTGAAAAAGGTCTACCCGTTTCCCTCAATAGTCAGGCGATCGATCCGGTGGCTTTAGTTACCCAACTCAATCAAATAACCGGAAACCACGGTATCGGTCGCATTGATATGATTGAAAACCGTCTCGTGGGGATTAAATCCAGGGAAATTTATGAAACTCCAGCTCTCTTAGTCCTCATCCAAGCACACCGGGATTTAGAAAGCTTAACCCTCACTGCTGATGTGACCCAATATAAGCGGGGAATTGAGCAAACCTACAGTCAATTAGTGTATAACGGACTCTGGTTCTCTCCTCTGAAGGGAGCGTTAGATGGCTTTATCGCCAATACTCAAGAGCGAGTCACTGGTACAGTACGAGTCAAACTGTTCAAAGGTTCAGCCACGGTCGTCGGCCGCCAATCTGACAAGAGCCTCTATAGTCTAGACTGGGCTACGTACGGTGAAGAAGACGTATTTGACCATAAAGCGGCTGAAGGCTTCATCTATATTTGGGGACTCCCCACCCGGTTGTGGTCTCAGCAAACCTAGAGTGAGAAATGGGGGATAGGGGGACACTAAAGATAGTCTGTTCCCTATTCCCTATTTCCTATTCCTATTTTTTCGCTGTCCGAGCCATATCTAAAAAGTTTTTCATGTTGGCTCCAGGACGACGGCGACTTATGCTTGTTCCTGTATTCATGTACTTGGTTGCAAACCCTCCTTCGACAACAGGTTGAGCTGGTTTTACTCGAGCAACTGGTTTTGGTGCAGGAGTCGGTGCAGGGGGGGCTTCCTGTTTCACTGCTTTCTGTTTTGCCTTGATGGAAGTTTTGGTTTTCTTCGGCGCTGGTGCAGGAACTTCAGCAGCCGGGGCAGGTGCTTCAGTCGCCGGGGCAGGAGTAGCTACCGGTGGAGCCTCCGTTTTTGGAGTCTCATCAAACTGAACTTGAAAGTTATCTTTTTTGCCACCAAGTAAATTTTTTAGAAATGCCATAGTTAAAAATACTCCTAAGAGTTCTAAGGGTTGATCGAGTAGATAGGGATTGGGGCTATCTATAGAGCGTAAGCTTCATGAAGAATTTTAAGTTTTGTTGGCATCTAGGACAAGATTGATTAATTTTTATTTACAATTCTTTACAAAAATTCTGAGATTGATCATCTTAAAGTTTTTACCAAAACAGTAAAATATTATTAACAAACTTTTTAATTGAAACTAAATTGCTACAACCGAATTTTCTTCCAGTGCGTAGGGAGCAAATTGTTTACAGGTGATTTTCAATTCTTCTGGCTCTAATCGATCATTTTGTGTACCTAAAAAGTCTTTCATTATTTGGACTGGGTGATAAGATGCTCCCTCCCAAAATATAAAAAGTAGATTAAACGTTCAAGTGGTGTTCCTTTTGATTTTTTCTCTCATTCATTTCTTTTTTTTCGATCCATTTATTTTTATTGGGTTGGACTAAGTATTGACCTAACCTACACTCTAACGCACCCATTACCCATTACCGTGCGAAGCGCTATAAAATTAATCCGTATCTAACCTATAGTGCGTGTATGACAGCCGAAATTATTTGTGTGGGCACAGAGTTACTCCTGGGAGATATTCTCAATCGTAATGCTCAGTTTTTAGCTCAAGAATTGGCAAAGTTGGGGATTCCCCATTACTATCAAACGGTCGTGGGCGATAATGTAGAGCGGCTGAAAAATGCGATCGCCACCGCCCTCGATCGACAGTCAGAAATTATACTCTTTACCGGAGGACTCGGACCCACGCCCGATGACCTCACCTGTGAAACGATTGCCTCCTTCTTTGAAACTCACTTAATTGAGCGCCCGGAAGTCATCGCTGACATTGAAGCCAAATATGCCCAACGGGGACGCACCATGAACCCCAGCAACCGCAAACAGGCGCTCACCCCAGAAGGAGCCATGATTTTGCCTAATCCCAGTGGAACAGCTCCGGGAATTATCTGGCATCCGCATCCTCATTTAACCCTCATGACGTTTCCTGGAGTGCCCAGTGAAATGCATCGCATGTGGAAAGAAACAGCCGTTCCCTATCTCAAACAGCAGGGATGGGGCGACACTATGATTTATAGCCGTACCCTCAAGTTTTGGGGCATTGGGGAATCGGCTTTAGTGGAAAAAATCCCCGAAGTCTTTGAATATAAAAACCCGACAGTAGCGCCCTATGCGGGCAAAGGGTTGGTGAAGTTGCGGATTTCCACTTGTGCCGCATCTGAACCAGAAGCACAAGAGCTGATTAATCCCGTAGAAAGCCATATTCGAGCCATAGTAGGAGAGTATTGCTTTGGTGTAGATGACCAAACCTTAGCAGATGTAGTCGGCAAGTTATTGTTAGAGTCTGGACAAACCTTAGCCGTCGCCGAATCTTGTACTGGGGGCGGCTTAGGGGCGGCAATTACGGCTGTACCGGGCAGTTCTGCCTACTTTAGGGGGGGAGTCATCGCCTATGATAATCAGGTCAAGATCGGCTTATTAGGGGTCAATCCGGACGATTTAGGAGCATATGGTGCAGTGAGCGATCGCATCGCTGAACAAATGGCCACAGGCATTCAACAGAAATTAAACACCGATTGGGCCCTTAGTATCACAGGCATTGCTGGCCCCGGTGGAGGCACCGCAGAAAAACCCGTCGGCTTAGTTTACATCGGATTAGCCTCACCCAATGGAGAAGTGACCCATTATCGCCAGCAGTTAGCCAGTATACTAGATCGCTCTACCTTACGGGATTTCAGCCAATCTTGGGCCTTAGATCGGCTGCGGAAACACTTGCATAAATCTTAAACTTTTGAAAACTCATGACAACAAAGGTTGCCGATCTGTGATCATTCGTTATGATCAAAGAAAGGATTAAGCCTTTGATTGACTAACCCAGTTTGAATGTACTGGGTTAGAGTTCAGCAAAAGGAGCTTCATACTGAATGGACTATATCGACGAAATCTGGGAAAAAATCAAAGAATTGGCTCGTAAACTGATTGAAGCCCTCTTAGGGCCAGATATCCAACCTGAACCAGAGCCGATTCCAATTCCCGTTAATGACCGCGAATCTAGGCGATAAACTGTTCTATCAACTGAGGATATTAAAACTTGTTCAACGTTTTGGTATTGCACGGCCCTAACCTCAATCTATTGGGGCTGCGAGAACCAGGAATTTATGGTGCGACCACTCTAGCCGAGATTAATCAACAATTGAAAGAGGATGGAAAAACCCTTCAAGTGGAGGTAACCACCCTTCAATCCAATCATGAGGGAGAGTTAGTCGATGCCATCCATCAGGCAGTAGATTGCTATCAAGGCATTGTAATCAATGCGGGAGCTTATACCCATACCAGTGTAGCTCTGCGAGATGCGATCGCTGCCGTTTCCATTCCTACCGTCGAGGTTCACCTCAGCAACATTTACCGTCGCGAACCCTTCCGCCACCACTCCTATTTAGCACCAGTGGTTGTTGGGCAAATTAGCGGTTTCGGTCCAGAAAGCTACCGTTTAGGGTTAAAAGCCCTAGTCTCTCATCAAAACTTTGGGTCTCAAACCCCATCCTTATCGTGAGGTTTAGGCATCACCTTGCCTTCAGCTTGATAAAGATATCAACTTCAGCTAAAAGCTATTAACCCATAGCTTTTAGCTCTTTGTTCATCAAGCTTTCTTAGGCTTTTGCTTCTTCTTAGCCAAGGGCAAAAATCGGTCGAGAGCAGCCTTAAGCTGATCCAGTTCGTCTTCAATATTTCCCTCACGAGCAGCTCGGCCAATACATTCAGTTAAATGTTCATCTAAAATAATCCGAGAAACTCGATCAATTGCTCCCCGTACTGCAGCCAGTTGGATCAACACATCAGGACAGGGGGTACTTTGTTGTACCATCCCTTTAATCCCTCGGACGTGACCCTCAATTCGCGAGAGTTGATTGACAATTTGCCTCAAGGATTCTTCACTATGAACATGGGGATGTAGGGTATGGGGTTCATGGGGGTGGTGATGATGGGGTAAAGACTCAGAAGGATTAGGAGATGGGAAGTGGGTCATGGGATAAAGGTCAATATTGCCAGCCGTGATAACTTGGAGCATGATATTAATTGTAGAACACATTTGGGTTTATGACTCCTGAAGATATTAATAAAGTATTAGACGAGTTATTTGGTGACCAGATTACTGAGGTAAGTCCAGGTTCGTGGAAAATAAATCGGGAAAATTTGCGATTATTAGTACTGCTCTCCGACGATGAATCTTGGGTCATGGGGTTAGCACCAATGGCTCCAGTTGAAGAAGCTAAACCCTTTTTTGAAGACCTATTAGAGTCCAATTTTGAAGTCACCCAAGAAACTCGTTATGCTATCCATCAAGGGGTGATATGGGTGGTTTATCGCCATCAGCTAGAGGGATTAAAACCAGAACCCTTTGCTGAGGCAATTGGCCGGTTAACCCGCTTGCAAGAAGACGGTTTAACTCCTTATTTCCAATCCCAATTAGAACGACAATTACGGATGATTGTAGAAGCCTCCAAAGCCCAAGGACAAACTCTAGAAAGTACCCTGCAAACACTGCATCGATTTTATGAAGAAGGTATGATGGGAGAATTATCGCAAAATGCCCAAGAACGGGAGCAAGTTTTAGCTGCTTGGAAAAAGCAACTCGAGCGACTCTGGCCAGAGGTATAACCATGGATGCAACACGCCCGAAGAGATTAACTCCCTATTTGTTTTTGCTGCCTGCCCTACTGATTTTAAGCTTAACTGTATTCTGGCCCGCTTTGCAAGCCATTTACTTAAGCCTATTTAACTATGATTTGATTAGCCAACAAACTCAATGGATGGGTTTAAAAAACTTTCAGCGATTAGGGAGCGATCGCATCTTTTGGCAAACTCTCAGAAATACTCTCCTTTATCTGCTCTGTGTTGTCCCTTTATTGGTTATCCTTCCCCTAGGATTGGCCATTTTAGTCAATCAAAAAATCAAGGGTATCAGTGGATTTAGAGCCGCCTTCTATACCCCCGTAATTATTTCTATGGTCGTCGCCGGAATTGCCTGGCGATGGCTCTATGCAGAAAATGGATTATTTAACCAAGCCTTAAGTTTTTTTAATCTACCCACGATTCCCTGGTTAACCAGTCCCCAATGGGCGATTTATAGCGTTATGGTTGTCACCATTTGGAAAGGACTGGGCTATTATATGGTTATCTATTTAGCAGGGCTACAAAGTATCCCCCAGGAACTCTACGAAGCTGCTGCCATTGATGGTTCAGATGGCATCATCAAGCATTGGGATATTACCCTACCGTTGATGAAACCCTATTTGTTTTTAGTCGCCGTTATCTCCGCTATTTCTGCCACTAAAGTTTTTGAAGAAGTGTATATCATGACCCAGGGAGGGCCGAGAAATAGCTCTAAAACTTTGGTTTATTATGTTTATGAACAAGCTTTTCAGAGGTTGGAAATGAGTTATGCTTGTACAATTGGGCTAGTCTTGTTTTTAGTGATTATGGGATTGTCTATTGTGAATTTAAGGTTAAAAAAAATCTCATCATGAACTCAGTTTTGTTATGATATCCCTATTCATCTACCAACAGAATCGTTGCTTTGGCAGAGCGAGCTACATGTTTCCGAAGTGCTAACTCTCCATCCATGGTCTACTCTACTGTTCAGCTCTTTACTTTCCCTACTTATTCTAGCCCTCTTTCGGCAGAGTGACAAAAGAGGGATAGGTGGTGGATTGAAAAGAGCCATGGGAGTATCTCAATTGAACAAAAATTACGTTAAACTCAGAAAGCATCAATGGGTTCACCTACCGTTGAATTGAGGAGTGTAGATTATGAAGCATTATTTACAAAAGATCCTAGGCGTAGGAGCGATCGCCCTCGGAACTGCCCTCGGAACGCTCAGTTTTAATTCCCAACCCGCCCAAGCGCAAGCCGCCTATGGCAGTTATATCGGTGTTGGGCCTGCTGTTGGTTTGGTTGAAGGGGGGAATGCTAACCGGCAAATTGCAGGAGTTATTGCCGTGCGCTACAAATTCCTAGAAATTCCCCTATCCATGCGAGTACAAGGGTTTATTTTGGGTGGATCGGCAGCAGTCGTTCCCACCGTATCCTATGATTTCCCTCTCAACTGGCAAACTGATGCCTATATTGGTGCAGGCTATTCCTTTGCCAATGGGAATAATGTTTCACCCTTAGGGAATCAAAACGGCTTTGCCCTACAACCAGGAATTGATTACATGATTCCATCGAGTAATGCGGTGATTTTTGGTAATGCAGTCATTGCCTTTGATGCCTATCGAAACACAGGAGAAACGGCAGTTTCTCTGCAAGGGGGAATTGGGTTGAGATTTTAGTGGGGCCAAGTGTAGTGATACAATTCAATTGCATTACTATTACTTAAGTACAGGGGCTGGACGTGGTTCAAGCACCATTATCAAATTCATCTCAGGGGTTAGGACAATCCCATAACCCCGCTACTCTCCCTAATGAATCCTCATTAGCAGTATGGCTCGATCGCCTCAGCGATCGGATTATTAACGGAAAACGGCTCACCCAAGCAGAAGCTCTGGAACTGACGCAAATTCAAGGTCAGGACAACATCCTCTTACTTTGTGCCGCAGCCGATCGCGTGCGTCAAGAATGCTGTGGTAATGTCGTAGATTTGTGCAGTATCGGCAACGTTAAATCGGGCAGTTGCTCGGAAAATTGTGGCTTTTGTGCCCAGTCTGCTCACCATCCAGGCAAAGATTCCCCCATTTACGGACTCAAATCCACAGAAGAAATTTTAGCCCAAGCCAAAGCAGCCGCAGCCGCAGGCGCTAAACGGTTCTGTCTAGTCAGTCAGGGACGGGGGCCAAAATATAGCTCTTCCCAATCCCAAGAATTTGAACAGGTTTTAGAAACCGTTCGTCAAATTATTGACCAAACTGAGATTAAGCCCTGTTGTGCCCTCGGCGAAGTCACCCCAGAACAAGCTCAAGCCTTAAAAGAGGCCGGAGTCACTCGCTATAACCATAACCTAGAAGCCTCTGAGGACTTTTTCCCCTCCATCGTCAGTACCCACCAATGGCGCGATCGCGTGGAAACGATCAAAAACCTCAAAGCCGTTGGCATTCAAGCCTGTGCTGGCGGTATTTTAGGCATGGGGGAAAGCTGGGAAGATCGGGTCAATTTAGCCCTCTCCCTCCGGGAATTAGACGTAGAATCTGTGCCCTTAAATCTACTTAATCCCCGGGAAGGAACGCCCTTAGGGGAACGTTCCCAACTCGATCCCTACGAAGCTCTGAAGGCGATCGCTATTTTCCGCCTCATCCTACCCGAACAAATCATCCGCTATGCCGGTGGACGGGAAACTGTCATGGGAGAACTGCAAGCCCTAGGACTGCAAGCTGGCATTAACGCCATGCTCATTGGTCACTATCTCACCACCCTAGGACAACCTCCAGAAGCCGACCATCAAATGCTCGCTTCTTTAGGACTTGAAGGGGGAGAAGCCCCCATTCCTGGAGGGCATTGAAATCCAGCAATGTGATTCATTTAAATGAACTGTTGTGGGCATTTATTGGCCTGCTTCTTACCATTGGGGGAACCTTTTTAGAAGCCTTTATTGCCTCCCCCATGTGGTCTTTTCAAGACCATCTTTTATCCCTCCATTCCCTCGGTGTAACCTATCAGATTGGAGGCGTTTTATTAGTGGGGTGCATGGGAGGTAAAAAAGCCGGAGTTTTATCTCAAATTGGCTATTTAATCATGGGCTTAACCTGGTTTCCCGTATTTTCCCAAGGAGGAGGATTAGGATATCTTAAAGAACCCTCCTTTGGCTATTTGCTCGGATTCATTCCTGGAGCCTGGATTTGTGGTGTTTTGGCGTTTCGCTTCCCTCCACGCCTGGAATTTTTAGCCCTGAGTTGCCTAGGAGGATTAGTCAGTATTCATCTGACGGGTATCTTATATTTAAGTTTGACTGAGCTATTTTCCTGGACTCCAGAAAGCAGCCAACAGCTCTTAAATACAATTATACAATATTCTCTGTTTCCCCTTCCCGGACAACTGGTTGTTGCTTGTGCGGCAACAGTCATTGCTTACCTCTTGCGCCATTTGATGTTTTATTAAATGAATAATACAGCTAACTTGCTCGATGAAATTCAAGAAAAATCCCTTATTTTGGATATTGGCGTTAATTAGTTTAATATTGGATCACCTAGCTAAGTTTTGGACGATCCAGAATTTTGAATTACATGAGAGTTGGCCGCTCATACCCGGTGTTTTCCATTTTACCTACGTGCGCAATTATGGCGCTGCCTTTAGCTTATTTAGTGAAAATGGGGAATGGTTGCGTTGGCTATCCTTGGGGGTGAGTTTGGCTCTCATGGGTTTGGCATTGTATGGGCCAAAAATGACTCGCTGGGAACAGGCGGGTTATGGCTTTATTTTAGGGGGAGCTTTAGGCAATGGTATTGACCGGTTTGTAGCTGGGTATGTGGTGGATTTTCTCGATTTTAGATTGATTCGCTTTCCAGTTTTTAATTTAGCAGATGTCGCCATTAATATCGGTATTATTTGTTTGTTAATCGCTACAATTTATCCGGAAATGAGAACCAAGAAAAAGGCTTAATACCCAGAGCCAATCTTCCGGTATGGTGATTGTGTAAGTTCTATAGCAACTCATGCAGCTTTTGATAAAGGAAAACGTTTGATGCAAATTACCAATACCATCCACTTCCGAAACCTCAAAGGGGATATTTTCGGGGGGCTAACTGCCGCCGTCGTTGCCTTACCGATGGCCCTCGCTTTTGGAATTGCCTCGGGTGCTGGCGCTTCTGCGGGGTTATGGGGGGCGATCTTAATCGGATTTTTCGCCGCTTTGTTTGGCGGTACTCCCAGCCTGATCTCCGAGCCTACCGGCCCGATGACGGTTATTGTGACAGCAGTAATTGCCGAATTAATGGCCAAAAATCCAGATAGCCCAGAAACTGGTCTGGCCATGGCTTTTACCGTGGTGATGATGGCAGGAGTTTTTCAAATTCTCTTCGGTGTCCTGCGACTGGGAAAGTATATTACAATGCTTCCCTATAACGTCATTTCGGGTTTTATGACCGGAATTGGTGTGATTCTGATTTTTCTGCAAATTGCTCCGTTTATCGGGCAACAAACCCCCCCTGGTGGGGTACTTGGGGTAATTAAAGCATTCCCTGATTTAATTTCTAATATCAGTCCCTGGGAAACCTTTTTAGGGTGGATTACTTTAGGGATTTTGTTCTTTTATCCCACACAACTGAAAAAACTTATGCCGCCTCAACTGGTGGCTTTGGTGATTGGAACGGGTATCTCTTTGATGTTTTTTAGAGATATTGATATCCGCACGATCGCCACTATTGGAGAAATCACTCCCGGTTTACCAGAACTGCACATGCCGACATTTACCCCAGGCACTTTGCGGTTAATGTTTGTGAATGCGATGGTTTTAGGCATGGTCGGTTCCATTGATTGCCTCTTAACCTGTTTAGTCTCGGATAGTTTGACTCGGACTGAACATAAATCGAATAAGGAATTAATCGGTCAAGGGGTTGCCAATTTAATTACCGGTTTGTGTGGGGGCATTGCGGGTTCTGGGGCAACGACCGCCACTGTAGTCAGTATTCAAGCTGGAGGACGCACTGCTTTAGCGGGAATTAGTCGCGCTTTAGCCTTATTAATTGTGGTGTTATGGGCCGCCCCGTTAACTTCAGGAATTCCCCTGGCTGTTTTAGCTGGAATCGTCTTAAAAGTGGGGATTGATATTATTGATTGGGGATTCCTGAAACGGGTTCATACAATTTCTTGGAAGGCTGCTGGAATTGTTTATAGTGTGGTTCTTCTGACGGTGTTCGTGGATTTAATGGTGGCGGTAGCGGTGGGCGTTTTCATCGCCAATATTTTAACCATTGAACGTCTGGATGAACTGCAATCTCAGTCTGTCAAAGCGATTACTGATGCCGACGATCAAATCGTAATGAGTCAGGAAGAAAAGGGAATTTTAGATGCGGCTAATGGTCGGGTTTTGCTGTTCCATTTGAGCGGGCCGATGATTTTTGGGGTAGCGAAAGCGATTTCCAGAGAACATGGTGCGATTGGGAGTTATGATGTGTTGATTGTCGATTTGAGTGAAGTGCCGATTCTTGGTGTTACTTCTTCTTTGGCGATCGAAAATGCGATCCAAGAGGCGATCGATGATGGACGAGATGTAATTGTGGTTGGGGCAACCGGAAAGGTGAAACGTCGTTTAGAAAAGCTCGGTATTGCTGGCTTAATTTCCGGCGATCGCTGGATGGGCGATCGCCTAACCGCCCTGAAGGAAGGTTTACACATAGTTCGGCAAAAACAAGCCTCGAATACCATTTCTCTTTAATGCTCCCTATCGATCCTGGGGAAGGCAAGGGGCCCCCAGCCCCTTATTTGGGCTTGAGGGTCTTGATTAAAAAGTAGAACCCAATGGTTAGAGCGAGGATGATGGAAGAAATACCGAATAGAACGAGGGGATGGAACTTACTGATATCGAGGATGATGACTTTGCGGGCGATCGCCACCATGGCCACCAGGAAAATGATTTCCACATGGATGACTTCTTCTTCGAGATAGACCTTAGTAGCTTCAATCAGTTCTAAGCCAATGATAATCAATAAAAAATAATCAAATATTTTTAGAATTTCTTGGATATTGAGCAATAAGAAATGAGGCTTGTTTTGCATTTGCTCAAATAAGATGAAGCCTAATTCAATCGTGCCTAAAAAAACGACAAAAACCAGCATTAACAACAAAAAGAAGGCAATGAGACGTTCAAATGTCTCTAAAAACTTCTTCATAATTTTAATCAATCGATTCATACTCTCCTCTTAAAGATAGTCAGTTTTAAAGTTGTTAACGGGTAGACTCAGAGTTATTGCAGGAGATGATGACCCTAGGTATAAAGAATCGAGAACTTTTAGCTAGAGAGAAACATCAGTTAAATTAGAGAGAGTCGTATCTCCTCCGAACTGATTTAACTAAGGCAACCTATGAGTTCTCAACCTCCTGGCCCTCCGAATAACCTTCTGGGTACACTTACCCAAGTCGCGCAAACGATCCAAGCAAAAGTTCAACTTGCACAACTGGCCCTGAAACCAAAGGCCCGGGTGGCTAAACTGATGGTGGAGGAGACGGAAGGAGAAGCACCCAAGGAATATCCCCTATTGGGCGATCGCATTCTGATTGGACGCTCTTCAAAATCCTGCGATATTGTGATTCGGAACCCGGTCGTGAGCCAGATCCATTGTTCCTTGATTCGGGACTCAAAACAAGGGTTTACGATTAAAGACGAGGGGGCAACGAATGGTATCTATCGGGGGCGGCGAAAAGTACCGGAAATGCGCCTTTATCATGGCGCTCTCCTGACGCTGGGGCCCCCAGAATTACAAGCTTCGGTTACCCTGCGCTATACCAATCCCCCCCCTTGGCCGATTCAGGTGCTGCGCTATAGTGCCTATGGGTTGGGCGGTTTAACCGCCTTGGTGACGCTCGCCATTTTAATGGAATGGCAAAAAGTTAATATTTCTCCTTTGCCCCGCAATATTCAAGGACCGGTGATTGTGTATGCGCGGGATAATGAAACCCCACTCGTGCCTCCCACCAATCAAGCTCACTTAGAACTCCCTCGCCTTTCTGAGTTTTCCCCCCATCTGGCTAAAGCTCTGATCGCTTCAGAAGATAGCCGCTTTTATTGGCATTTTGGGGTCGATCCCATTGGTACACTTCGGGCTATTCGGGCGAATTTGAGAGGAGGAGGAATTCAACAAGGCGGAAGCACCATTACCCAACAGTTGGCTCGCAGTTTATTTCGGGAGTATGTGGGCACATCAGATACGGCCGATCGTAAACTGCGGGAGGCGATTGTGGCTCTGAAATTAGAGACGTTTTATAGTAAGGATACCTTGCTACTCACGTATCTAAATCGGATTTTTATTGGGGGTGCAAACTATGGTTTTGAAGATGCGGCGCAGTATTATTTGGGTAAGTCAGCCAGGGATCTCACCCTTTCTGAAGCAGCAACTTTAGTGGGCATGTTACCGGCTCCCAATAGTTTTAATCCGATTCGAGATTATCAGGCAGCGATTCGTCAACGGGATGGGGTGTTGTATCGGATGGAAAAATTGGGGATGATTTCCGTAGAGGAAGCGAACCGAGCGAGGCGATCGCGCATTCAAGTTAACCCCAAGGCCCTAGAACAGTTTAATCGCTCCATTGCTCCCTATTTCCATGATTATGTGTTTATGGAATTGGAGGAATTCTTAGGAACGGGTTTGGCGCGAGAGGGCAATTTTATTATTGAAACCGGTTTAGATCCGCAGATGCAAGAAATTGCCGAGCAAAATCTGGAACAGGCGATCGCCACCACGGGAGAAAATTTTAATTTTGACCAGGGCGCGCTAGTCACCCTCGATAGTCAAACCGGAGAAATTTTAGCCCTATCCGGCGGTAAAAATTATCGCGAGAGTCAATTTAATCGGGCCGTGCAAGCCTATCGTCAACCTGGATCGACCTTTAAAGTATTTGCCTATGCTGCTGCTCTAGAAGAGGGCATTTCCCCTTGGAAAACCTATTCCTGTGCCCCTTTAACTTGGCAAGGTCAATCCTATAGGGGCTGCGAGCGCAGTGGCGGGGCGATTGATATGGCCGTTTCTATGGCCCAATCGGAAAATTCGGTGGCTCTGCGTATCGCTCAGGACGCAGGTTTAAATGATGTGGTGCGTATGGCTCGGATGTTGGGTATCAATGCTGACTTAAAGGCGGTTCCCGGTTTAATCCTGGGTCAAAGTGAAGTCACCCCCCTAGAAATGACCGGCGCATTTGCCGTTTTTGGCAATTCTGGAGTATACCATCGCCCCCATGCCATTCGCCGCATTCTGGACAGCAGTGATTGTGCTGTACCCAATCAAATGGATACCTGTCGGGTGATTTATGATTATGCCCAAGATCCAAAAGGGAATTACTCCGTACTTTCACCGGAAGTCGCGAAAACCATGACTGCGTTGTTACAAGGAGTAGTGAGTCAGGGCACTGGAGGTAATGCGTATTTGGGATGGGGAGAAGCAGGAAAAACGGGAACAACCAATAATGGGGTGGATCTGTGGTTTGTTGGCTATATTCCTAGTCGCAGTTGGGTGACGGGGATTTGGTTAGGAAATGATGATAATACACCGACCTATGGTAGTAGCGCTCAAGCGGCTCAGGTTTGGGGGGATTATATGGGGGATTTGATGGATTGACATACTCGACTGGCTTATTCATTGCGATCGGTCATTGGCGATCGTTAGAATTATTGAGTTTAGTTAATAAAAGTTAACAATAAAGCCTAAATATTTCATACAGGACAAGGTATAATATCTGCAACTAAAATCCAGCATTTAAAGTTCTAAAATTGCTCTGTATTGAGTAGCGAGTTGTTTTCTCGGTTCTGGCTCCCCACTAGAATTGTGATAATTTTGTAAAATAAATTTACATCAGCACATTAATCACCCATCCATGACCACCCAATTTAGTGCCACTCAATCGGTTAACCTCAATGTTCCGCCCCAACCGATTCCCATTCAGCATTATCTACGGCAACCCAAACGTCTCGTTAATGCCTTGACTGCTGAAAGTCAAATTGAACACTTAAGTGACGAAATTTGTCGGCTGAAAATGCGTCCTTTGACGTTTATGATGTTTACCTTCCAACCGACAGTAGACCTAAAGGTTTGGGCAGATGCTCGCGGAAATGTACAATTGCAATCGGTCAATTGTCACATTCGAGGTATTGAATATATTAATCAGCGGTTTCGTCTAGACTTAAAAGGTAAACTTTGCCCCCAACAATATGGCGATCGCACAACTCTTCATGGAAAAGCCAACTTAGTCGTGCAAGTAGAACTGCCACCCCCCTTGAATCTCACCCCATCCTATATCCTTGAAAATACGGGGAATGGATTACTCAGAAGTGTCCTTTTAACTATTAAACAGCGTTTGATGCACCAACTGCTGTGGGATTATCGCCACTGGGTACAGAATAGTCAATCCTTGGATAAGCCTCAGCCATCCAATCCTCCAAACTTAGAAGCCTTGGTTAACCCCAATCAGGCTTAGTCCTCCTGATGAAAATAGAGGGATCGCTGATTAGCTATTATTAACGGGAAACGTCGATCGCTTTAAGGCTAAGATAATGGTATGAACACTTAGGGGCATCTTCAAAGATGAAACGTTATCCAGAAGCTCAGACCCATCTCTCCAGTTTTAGCCAGGCTTGGTGCGCGCTCTCTCTTCATTATCTTACCCCTTGTGTCCTCTTGGCCCTCGGAACCGCCAGCAATATCATTTATGCCCATCTTCCTCTCGTCGCTTTTGCTGCCATGAGTGGAGTAATGTTACAGAAGCGAAAGGCGATCGCCATTTCAGCGATGATTTGGTCGATCAATCAACTCATTGGCTTTGCCATCCGAGGGTATCCCCTCTCTGGAAGTGCCTTCACCTGGGGGGCGCTTATGGGAATAGGAACCCTCGGCGTTGCCTTCTTTGCCAGTCAAAAACCGACCTTTAGCCAGAATACTTGGGTTGGTCATCTCCTCTGGAATTTGATTGCCCTTATTGGTGGTTTTGTTCTGTATCAAGGTCTGATTTTATTGGCCTATCCTCTACTCAGTGACGGTCATTTCATGGACTCGGCGATCGTTTTGCGATTATTCGTCAAACAAATGACTTGGGGAGGAGCGATCGCTCTTGGGTACAACCTCTTACTCTGGCGTACCCAAAATGTTACCTTATCCAAAACTCATCCGCAATAAACGGCTCAAAAAAATGATACACTTTTCCCCTTGGGTAACTCCCCTGAACCATCGCACCGTTGAACCCCTCTATGGAGGACACCAGATCGAATACGAAGACTTTCCTTGCACGATTGATATCACCGGCCCTTTACTCTACACCCTATTTCAAGAGCGTTGGCAAGACGTGCAAATTGGTCATGTTGTCGAAGGAAGTGTCTTAGAACTCGAATTTACCGAAGCACCCAAAATCTGTATTCTCTATGATGGCTATCTTACCGTCGTCACCCAAGCCTGGCACTTGCACCTGTGTCTCGAAGAACACCTAGGCGGGCCCTTATGCAAAACGCCCCCAGAACTGCGCCAACAACGACTCATTCAACGAGCGTCTCTCTACCGTCGCCTGAATGAAAAGGGACAACCCCGCAGTTGGGGGATTCAGTTTTGGAATGGAGCGGGAGAAAAAATGATGAATTTATTTTTACCCAATCCATTTTTAGGGGAGGATGAAGACCTTTTACCCGTGGGTAAACCTCGGTTAGAAAAGCTGAGTTTGTACGAAGAATTACGCCAGATTTATGTGTTAGGGACTCAACCTATTCCCTACAACCACAATCCCCTCAAACGTCCTTACCTTTCCGTCTGTCGCTCCAGTCGCTGTTATCCCTCGCGCCAGTGGAAACCCATCTATGAGGCACTCCAGCAAGCGGTAGAAGAAACCGGTGCTGAGGTCACGGTCATGAACGCAGGCTGCTTAGAGGTTTGTAAACTCGGCCCCGTCGTTTTTTACTCTGGAGATAGAACCTGGTACACCCGCGTTACCCCAGAAGTAGCCAAGCAAATTGTTCAAGATCATGTTATTGAAGGTAAACAAGTCTCTAAACATCTCTATCCCTCCAACTAATGATGATATAGCAGTGAACTTGTTAAGTTAGGATGCTTAGCTTATGATTTGAGGCGATAGGCAATAGAAAATGTCCTAACTCTCCCTTTCGCTGCTATACCATACTGGAGGGAATAAAGCGAACTTGCCCCCTTACTCATCGGATAAAATCAATTGTTTGCGGTGAGTATGACGCACGGAAAACTCCGGTGAATCTAAAGAATTTTCAGAACCGCGACTAATGAATTCAAACAGATAAACCACATCCATGGGACGCAATAGAGTTCCGTCATTGCGGCAACTGCCCAGATAACGAATGTGGGCTAAACCGTCAGCAGAAAATGATTCTAACTCTAATTCAAATAACTGTTCGCGAAGGTTAACCCGTTTACGTTTGCCAGATTTAGTTTTCCCTTCCTTGATGATTTCCTGGCGGTCTAAAATAGACTCAATCCAATCTTGCCATTCCTGGGAAGTGACTGCCACCGAACACTCTAGGATAATCTGATATTCTGCCCGCTCTAACAACTTGGCGCTGCTTTTCCCTTTTAAGGGGACTTCTATCGCCTCGTAAAGGGGACATTCCGCAGGCAGTTGGGCGCGAAGACGCTGTAAAAAGTCTTCTGGCGCTACTGGCTGGGTTAATTCAAAATCGACTAATTCGCCACTGCTCGTGATGCCTAACGAGAGGGCACTAGCAACCATGATGCGAGGGCCAGGATGATATCCTCCACTATAGGCAACGGGTAAGCCAGCCCGACGTACTGCCCGGTCAAGCAGTCTTAACCAGTCTAAATGACTGATTTGCCCCATTTCTCCTTGTTTGCCCCATTTGACTCGTAAGCGTTGAACCGGCGGTACTTTCGTATTGTCGCGAACTTCTAGAGCGGGAATGGGAGGTGGGGTAACGACGATATTATGGCCGAAGTTGGTTCCACAGACTCCGCAGTGGGAACAACTGTCAAAGGAACAGTCGGGAACGGTGGTGGCTTCGAGGGCGCGTTTAAGGTCATCTTTGAGCCAGGTTTTGGTAATTCCGGTGTCGATGTGATCCCAAGGGAGGGGTTGATCTAAAAGAGATTCAGATGAGGAGGTGTTTTCTGCAAGGTGGTCAGGTAGAGCGTGCCAGGTTCCTTCGGTAATTTGGCGATATTTCCAGGTGAGTCCAGCCCGATCGATCGCCTCTTCCCAAGCATTATAAGCTGTGTCAAGGCTTTCCCACCAGGCATCCATCCCCGCGCCACGCTTCCAGGCTTCCAGAATAACTGGACCGAGTTGGCGATCGCCCCTTGAAAGAAAATCTTCCATGGCCGATAATCGGATATCGGTAAAATGGGCCTTGACTCCCCGCATCTGCCGAAATTCTTCACGCAGTAAGTCCTGCTTGCGTGCAAATGCTGCGGTAGACACGCTATGCCACTGAAAAGGCGTATGAGGTTTAGGCGTAAAGTTGGAGATGGTAAGGGTAACCCCCAAGCGTTTGCGAGTGCGAGTATAACATTCTTGCTGGAGCCAATGAACCGTTTCAGCAATGCCTAACACATCTGCGTCCGTTTCTCCAGGCAAGCCAATCATAAAGTAAAGTTTAACCCGATCCCATCCTTGATCGTAAGCACTCTTTACCCCGCGCAAGAGTTCCTCATTGGTCAACCCTTTATTAATAATGTCGCGCATTCGTTGCGTTCCCGCTTCGGGAGCAAACGTGAGAGAACTTTTGCGCGTCCCTCCAACGATGTTACCAATGTTTTCATCAAAGCGGTCTACCCGTTGACTGGGAAGGGAGAGGGCAATTTTCTTTTCTTGAAGACGGTTTCTGAGTTCGAGTCCGACAGCAGGAAGGGCAAGATAGTCAGAACAACTGAGGGAAAGGAGGGAGATTTCATTATAGCCCGTAGTTTGAATCCCTTGTTCGATCGCCTCAATTACCTCATCTGGGTCAACATCTCGCGCTGGACGAGTGAGCATTCCCGGTTGGCAAAAGCGGCAACCTCTGGTGCATCCGCGCCGAATTTCCATGGTTAAACGGTCGTGGATGGTTTCAATATAGGGCACAAGGGCGACGGAATAGGCGGGCATGGGGGGAGCCGTTCGTCGTAAAATGCGATCGGGTACATCATCACGCAGGGGAACCACGCTTCCGTCTGGCATGGGTTGATAAAATTGGGGCACATAGACTCCGGGGATTTGCGCCAGATCCAGGAGTAAATCTAAGCGGCTTAAGGTATTATTTAAACCTTCTTCGACAATTAAGCCAATTTCTGTCAGCAATTCCTCCCCATCTCCCAGAGCCATAAAATCAAAGAATTGGGCATAAGGTTCCGGGTTGGATGTAGCGGTTTGTCCACCGGCAAAGACTAGGGGAAAATCACCTTGGTTGCGCTCTTCCCAGGTGAGGGGAATACGGGCAAGATCGAGCATTTCCAGGATATTGGTGGCTCCGAGTTCGTAGCTGAGACTAAAGCCAATGATATCGAATTCTTGCAGAGCGCGACGAGATTCAAGGGCAAAGAGAGGGGTTTGGGTCTCCCGGAGTTTAGCACTGAGGTCGGGGCCGGGTAAATAAGTGCGATCGCACAGTTGGCGGGGTTGGGCATTAATAATATTGTATAGAATTTGATGTCCCAGATTGGATGAGCCTAATTCATACAATTCTGGATAACTCAATACCCAATGCACCTGAGTCTCTGACCAAGATTTATAGGCTGCCCCTAATTCATTACCGATATAGCGAGCGGGTTTATGGATATCAGGGGTCAGTAATTGATCGATAGCAATAACCATAAGTTCACCTCTCGTATAATCTGTGTTCTCGATATGACGATTACGCCGTCAGTGGGAGCGATCGTACAAACCTCTAGGATATCGTAGGAACGATTCGCCTGTCTTTTAGGTTTGAGAGCGATCGCGATAAAATCAAGAGAAACCCCGGTTCAGCTTATGCAACTCAAATCCTATCCTAGAGATTACTTGCCCTCAGCTCAAGATTTACCCGACTCAGATGAAACCCCTGTGGATAACGAACTGCAAGATTTAATCCCCACTCTCCTTAAAGCGATGTTGGCCTCTATTTGGTCAGAGCGCATGGATTGGTTTTTTGGGGTAGATATGGGAGTTTACACCGATCCAAACCAACCCGCAATTGTCCCCGATGGGTTTTTGAGTATCGGTGTGCCCAGAATCATTGATGAAGGTTTACGCTTATCTTATGTTCTTTGGGAAGAGCAACAAGTGCCGACTTTAGTGTTAGAGGTAGTCTCAAAAACACCAAGGGGAGAATATGTTGAGAAAAAACAAAAGTATGCTCAACTGGGAGTTCTCTACTATGTAATTTATAATCCCCTACGGAAAAAGAAACAGAAGCTAGAGGTTTATCAACTTGAGGGAGGTAAATATCAATTATTATCTGGGGAACCGATAGGGTTATCCCAACTGAATTTAGGTATCGGTAGAGATCGAGGGACTTATCAAGGCATTACCAGAGAATGGCTCTATTGGTATGATGAGAATGGCGATCGCTATCCGACTCCAGAGGAGAGAGCAGAAAGTGCTGAACGAGAGCTAGAGACGGAACGTCAAGAAAAAGAACTAGAAAGAGATAGAGCCGATCGCGCCGAATTGGATTTACAACAGCTACGCGAGAAACTAAAACAGTTAAATATCGATCCCGATGCTCTATTGTAGTTTCTTCAGAGTACAAATCACAAAATCATCTTAAACCTATAAATTCACCCAGCTTCGGGACTTCTCTTATAGGTATCATTACTTTAACCAATCGATCTGGCTAAACCTTGATCCCCCATGATCCCCAGGACTTGGTGATCGAAGTCACTTAATGGGCGCTAATTCGATCACATCTGAGCCTAGATATTGACAGTTAACTAGAGGTATATCAAAAAAGTGAGGTTCAATCATGACACCCACCAGTTTAATCCGTCGGCTGGTAGAACAGATTCTCTACCTAAAGCGGCTCACCCCCGAACTAGAAAATGCCATTAATGCCGAATTAACACGCTTAGGCCATATTTCCGATGTCGATTATGAAGCCCTAGAATTGTTGATGAGCGAAATGGATGAAGGGCGTATTCAATTGGTTTCTAACCCCTAGTGTTCTGATTCTGGGTTCTGATGAAGGTTCCATAGACGATCGATAAAGGATCTTAACTGCTGATGGTGTTCACTTCTGTTAGAATCAGTGGGGTGCATTGCTCCTAAGTGAGTAATAATAGGAATCACTTCTGTGTCAAAGGCCAGATGGAATGCATGGACTGGCCATAAGAGATCTGGGCCCTGGCGTACATCATAATAAGGGGGCAGATCCGTTAACAGAGGGCTATCATTCTCAGTTGATTTCACCAAGATTAAAGGGCGCACCCAAGCCAAACCCCTCGCGATAACAATCTGAATCACTTCAGTATAGAGGCGATCGCCGTTCACTTCTAAATATACAATTTGACAAGGTTGGATATTGTCCAGGCTCTCCATTGTTACTGAAGAATAGCGAATCACTAATCACCCGTTATAGCTTCAAAAGTCTAGTATACAGTGATTCTCTCTTCTATGGAGTAAAGCTTGGAGGGTTAGACCCTAAGTAATACAAGGTATTTCCTATTCTCTAGTGCAAAGCACTATACCTACCCTAGAACAGTTTAACAAAACGTCACACTTCCTCCTAAGGAATGCTATAATCTCACGTTAGGTCTATCAAAGAGCGCTGTATCAAGCCAATCAGAGTTCTTAGCATTTAATCACTCAAATACAAATGCTTTCCTTTGATTCATTCACCAGAGGTCTAAAGCTATGTCTGTGGAAACCATTGAAAAACGGTCAACAACTCGCAAAATTGCCCCTCGTTATCGAGTTCTGCTCCATAACGATGAATTCAACACCATGGAGTATGTCGTCGAAACACTCCTAAAAACAGTATCAAGTTTAACTCAGCCCCAGGCCGTGAGTATTATGATGGAAGCCCACAATAGTGGACTAGCCTTAGTGATCGCCTGCGCTCAAGAACATGCTGAGTTTTACTGTGAAACTCTGAATAATCACGGACTCACTAGCACCATTGAGCCAGAAGAATAAGACCTCTAACCCCATAAGAGAAAGAAAAAAAGCACCAGCCATGCAAAGAATCCTCCGATTTTTGGTGGTGCTTTTGTGTGTTTGGTTGCCCATTGCCTTGCCTATTTATCTCTGGGTTCGAGATCCTAACTGGCAAAGTATTTTGGCGATGGGGATTTTGTACATTGAGTTCCTGTTGCTGGTTTATGTTTGGTCTCGCTGGGTTGATCCCATTCCCCATCTGGGCAAATACTATGGAGTCAGCTTAAACCGAGCAAACCGCCTAGAGTTTTTCGCCGGTTTGTGGATTGCTGTTTCTGTCCTTTTAGGATTGTTTACGATACAAGAGTTGATGGGTTGGGTAACGTGGAGACCTTTACCCCCATCAATGGCTCAAGTCATCTTAGAAGCAATTCTCATTGGCTTCGGAGTTGGTTGTGCAGAAGAGCTATTTTTTCGCGGGTGGTTCCTGAGTGAACTGCAACGGGACTATTCCCCGAACCGCAGTGCTTGGATCAACACTCTTATTTTTGCCGTGCTGCACTTTATTAAACCCTTAGGGGAAATTCTGCGAACCTGGGTTCAGTTTCCGGGTTTGGTGCTGTTAGGTTTAACCCTAGTTTGGGCAAAATATGCAACCTATGGACGATTAGGATTATCCATTGGTCTGCACGGGGGGTTAGTGGCCACATTTTATGTAATTAATGTGGGTCAGTTAATTGAATATACACAAACAGTTCCCCCTTGGATAACCGGTATTGATCAAAATCCCCTAGCGGGTATGATGGGAATATTATGTCTCAGTGGGATTGGCTTTTGGGTCAGACGGCGATCGCGAAGACTGCTGAAAGGCTCAAATCCCTGATAAACCAGGCATCCTTACGGGGTAACCTCGAATCTTATGAACACCGTTGTCGTTGAGTCTCACCCTTGTATCCTAGTGATTGAGAGTGATACAAACTTAGCTGAAAAAATGAGTCTGGACTTACGAGAATCGGGTTACGATCCAGTTGTGGCAAGCGATCCGAAACTCTGTCTGACTCAAGTCGATCAGATTAAACCCAATTTAGTAATTATCGATCGCATGTTAGTGGGAGATTCTGGGTTAAGCGTTTGTGAAAAAATGAGGGGACAGGGAATTGTAGCCCCGATATTAATGTTAATGGCCAAAGATACGGTAGAAGACCGGGTGGCGTGTCTAGAGTCCGGAGCAGATGATTATTTCATTAAACCCTATCGTACAGAAGAATTTTTAGAACGACTGCGACTGTATATCAAAAGCGATACGGAAAATAATGAACAGTTGCGCTTTAGTGACCTGATTTTGGATCTCGGTTCTCGCAGAGCCTTTCGCGATGGACGGGAGATCGAGTTAACGATGAAGGAATTTGAACTGCTCAAGTGCTTGATAGAACATCCCCGTGATGTCTTAACCCGCAAACAGATTTTAGAACAGGTTTGGGGATATGACTTTATGGGAGAATCGAATGTGATTGAGGTCTATATCCGTTACTTACGACTGAAAATTGAACATGAGGGTGAAAAGCGTCTCATTCAGACGGTGCGAGGAGTTGGATATGTTTTGCGGGAACCTTGACATGGGAAAAAAGAGTAGGGTTTATTGTGCTGTGTTAGGGTTATGTCTGTTGTTGAGTCTGGGGATGATTGGATGTGCTGGATCAACTGCTCCCCCTCTTGCTGTTGATCCGGTCTCTGAGGAGAATTTCAAGGGGCAGCAGTTAGAAGTGTCGGCACAAGTGGTGATCGCCGGGGAAATCATTGAACTAGAAGTCGCTCGCACTCGCGAACAACAAGCTTTAGGATTAATGTATCGACCACAATTACCGGACAATCGGGGAATGTTATTCCCATTTGCTGATTCTAGACTCCTGACATTTTGGATGAAAAATGTCCCGGTTCCCTTAGATATGATATTTTTGCTTGATGGAGAAGTGAAGGCGATCGCTGCTTCTGTTCCTCCTTGTAACACAGCTTCGTGTCCCGTTTATGGCCCGAATGAACCGGTCAATCAGGTGATTGAGTTGCGCTCTGGACGAGCAGCAGAGTTAGGTCTACAAGTGGGCGATCATCTTGAGATTCAGTTTTTAGATTCTCTCTAAATATACAGAACACAACTGTCGATTCTTCCCTCCTCCCTCCCCCTTCTTCAATCTGTTTCCAGATCCCTTACGGGTCAAGGGTTTTTGCTCGTTTAGTCTCCAATCTCTATGGCTCAGAGTTGATCCCCAAAGGCAAAACCCGTTAAAATTCTGTAAAAGGGTTTACAAAACCGTAAAGATTTGATAGAGTTAGGAACTTAAACCCTAATAAAGTTATAATCAATATCCAAAGATCTAGTGAAACGGGTCAAGCTGCGCTCAGAACCGTCCAGATCCCCCGGAACTTTAGATCCGGTTTATCAGACTCTTACCTTTGGTCAGAATGTGATCGAGATCCTATTTCAAGATGGGAGAAGATCACATCAGGGATTAAACCTCTTGATTTATCCTTGTACGATGGGGACAGAATATAAACTGACTCCCCCACCACCCAATTAACAAATTCTGATTTCACAATACACTTTTAAGACAATGAGGTGAAAAATTTGATTATGTCCCCCGGAAGCTACGCCAAACTAATTCGATTTTTACAAGACGAGTTATCGATCTCTTCTTCTTCAATCTCCTTAGCAATGAGACAATGCGAGCACGATCCCGGCCCCTTACCTATGGTGTTGTGGCAATACGGTTTAGTCACTTTAGAGCAACTCGATCAAATCTTTGATTGGCTCGAAACCGCCTAGAGATTGAGTCAAGTTGAATCAAACTATGGAGGCTAGGATTTTATCATCGCTCTCAAACAGATTTTAATTAATTCCTGGATAACGCTTTTTCGGCACATCCTGAAAAGGCTCACCATCCAGAAGGGGGTTGAAGATTCAGCCCCCTTTTGGCAATTGTTGCTACAATAATTGGGAAATTGGTTCTGTGCATTTAGCTCAATTCCCTAATTGTGAAACTTGAAGTGTTCTATGGAGTTATCAAAACTAATTTTAAGAGGGCTTAAAGCCGATCATTTCCGTCATCCCCTGGATCGAGAAGCGACACAAGCGCTCAAGCAGTTACCCGGACTGGATATGGTCATCCGTAATTTACTCGCTCCACTGGGGGAAAAGTATTTCTATTTGGATAATATTGCCTCAAGTATTTTGGTGAGCGATCGCCAACTGCCCCATTTACACCAGTTACTCCTAGAAGCCAGCCGGATCTTAGACCTAGAACCGCCCCAGCTCTACATCAAACAACATCCGGTTCCCAATGCCTATACCTTCGCCATGCGAGGACGGCAACCGTTCATGGTTGTTCATACCTCCCTCATTGAACTACTCACCCCTGAAGAAATTCAAGCCGTTATTGCCCATGAGTTAGGCCATCTCAAATGCGACCATGGGGTATACCTGACGTTAGCGAATTTGATGGTACTCGGAGCTAGTTTAGTCCCCGCCTGGGGAAGTCTCATGGCTCAACAACTGCAAACCCAGTTAATGGAATGGGTAAGATGTGCAGAATTTTCCTGCGATCGCTCCGCCCTCTTAGTGAGCCAAAATCCCAGAACCGTCATGTCCGTCTTAATGAAACTTGCAGGTGGATCACCCTCTCTTGCCCCCCAACTGAACTTAGATGCCTTTATTGATCAAGCCCGTGCCTACGATCAAATTGATGATAGCGAACTGGGTCAACTGCTCAAACAAGCACAAAATGCTGAACTCACTCACCCAGTTCCCGTACTCCGCGCTAGGGAAGTGGATCGATGGGCAAGTACCCAAGATTATGAAAACCTGTTGCAAACTCTAAAAATAGGCTATAATTCTGAAAGTGTCCGCAAGGGCGGATGGCGAAATTGGTAGACGCACCACACTCAAAATGTGGCACCTTCGGGTATGAGAGTTCGAATCCTAGCACCCCAGTTTAAATTCGTAGCTTACATACTATGACTCTCGCCTAGGAATGGCGGGATAAAAACCCACTACTCACACATATTTCACACAAATTTATCCTACAGCACTCCAAAGCAGTGCAGGGTAAATAGGTCGCACAAATAGAAGAAATCTATCCATAGAAGCATTGCCATAGAATTTCATCAATACATCAGTCGTACGACCATCACATAAGAATCCCCTATGGATAAAGAGAGAATCATAAAGTGTGCTAAAATAGATATATATCCAAACTGGAGACCCAACTA